>JBDHYM010000007.1:0-39248 GCA_039811405.1 Flavihumibacter sp.
TGTCATGCAAAATGGAAGAAGGGAACGCTTCCGTTCCCTTCTTTTGAATCATTTACCGCGGCAAAGGTAGGGGAAAATCAAAGGTCAAAAGTCAAAAGTCAAAAATGGGTCGCTGAAAAGCCGGTAAACCAATAGCGTTGCAGGCAGCATAAATATAAACCGGCAGCAATCATCGGGCAGGCCTGGTACTGAGTTTTTGGTTTCACTAAACTGATTATCAATTATTTGCAATTTTTCAGCCGCCCACCTGCCAATCACTGGCACAGCACACGGCTGCGCGCCCATATTTGACTTTTGACTTTCCTAAACATTCTCCCTCCGCATCTGTTTGTACCTTTATTACTATGGTACAGATCATCTTTTGGGCATTGCTCGCTTATATTGCTTACCGCTTTCTTTTCGGCTTTGTGCTGCCGGTATCGAAGGCCACGCGCGAAGTACGCAGGCAATTCAAAGCCGCGCAGGAGGAAATGGAGAGCCGGATGCGCCAGCCGCAGGATTATAGCACCGGCGATACCATTGTAGAAGAGGGTGCGGCAGCCGGGCGACCCGGTCCTGCGCAGAAAGAAGTTCGCAAAGAGTATATTGACTTCGAAGAGATCAGCGAGTAGGCTGGCCTCTTCTATACCGGCCACGGTCCCAATAACGAGCACATTTTGTTATTTTTACTACCATGAAATGGCAAGATCATATTGTTTCTGACAAAGAGGTATTGGTGGGCAAGCCTGCAGTTAAAGGGACAAGAATCTCTGTCGAATTTATCATTGGTTTATTAGCCCAGGGTTGGACCGAGCGTCAAATACTGGAAAATTATCCCAGACTTACAAAAGAATCACTACAGGCTGTTTTTGTATATATCAGAGAATGTATGCAAGATGGGTTGTTATTCGTATCACCACGAAAGACAGCCTGACACAATGAAATTGCTCGCAAATGAAAACTTCCCGCTCCGAAGCGTTTCTTATCTGCGCGAAAAGGGGTTTGACATAAAAGCAATTGGCGTCGAGAGCCCAAGTATAAAAGACAGAGAGGTTATGGAAATCGCCATGAGGGAAGACCGATTGATTCTTACATTCGACAGAGATTATGGAGAACTCATTTTCAGACAATAATTTTCGACCACAGCAAGAGGTTATTTACCTGCGAATCGATGAATTTCTACCGGAACAGCCCGGGCAACTTATTGAAACATTATTGTCAAATTCAATGCTGGTTTTCGGTTATACATTAACAGTCGTTGATGCTGACGGAGTCAGGCAGCGTAAATACTAACAACCATCTACACATCCAGTTCTAGCACCGTCATACCCGGCTTCAGGTGAATGGCCTGCAGGCCGGCTTCAAGCGCGCCTTCAATATTGGGATACGTATCGTCGATGAAAATTGTTTCGGCGGCCTTGATCCCCGCATCATTAAGCAGGGCGGTGTATGAAGCCGCATAAGGCTTTCGCAGCCCTAGTATATGCGAGTAATACGCTTTGTCGAAATAATCGTCAAACGGTTTTTTTGGAAAAGCTTCCAGGAACGAAGCCTGGAAAGCATCGTGGTGGAAAGCGTTGGTATTGCTGTACAGGAAAAGCCGGTACCTGCCGGCCAGTGTTTCCAGCCATTGAACACGCTCGGGCGGAAAATCAAGCAACATCGCATTCCAGGCGGCTACAATAGCTGTATCGGGCTTAACGAGGCCGGTTTCTCTTTTGAAATGTTCGAGGAATTGCTCTTTGCTTACCTTACCGGTTTCCAGTTCTTCGAATAAAGGCGAAGCCTTGAACTGGGAAAAATGGTTGTTGAAACCAGAAAGGCCCAGCGTCTTGAACGCTTCTTCTGTTTTGGGGAAACTGAGATTGAGCAATACCCCGCCGAGGTCGAGAATAATGTTTTTGATCATTCGTGTTCCGTTGTGATGGCAGTTTTACTATGGCTTAAGCCTTACTATTTTATTTTCACGAATAACAACAAGTTCAGTGTTTTTCGATCTCTTAAACTCTATGAGTTTAAAATAGACCTTTTCAAGCCCCTTGAGGTTTTTTTCTTTTCTTCCAGTTGCATTTCAATTGTTGTCATAACAATCTTTTAAAAGACTAAAAATCTTGCATTATCTCTTTCCGCCCGGCGCCGGCAGCTCCTTAATCGCCACTCTTCTGAAGTCAACCGGCTGCCCCTCGCTTTGAAGGGCGATGAAACCACTGCTGAGCAGCTTGCCATCCTGCTTCTGGGCGGGGTCGTAATTATTGACCACACCTCCACCGATCTGCGGCTGGTAGTACCGCAGTACGGTATCGCCGTTGATGATATGGGTGATCACCGAATCACCCAGCACAATGGCCTCCGCATGCACCCATTCGTTGAGGGCATAAGTCTTTGCGGTGGAGGTAATGCAATGGCGGGGGTCGATCTTTCCGTTGAATACGACATCGGTGCCGGGCGAACACATGCAGCCCGTGGGGCGCGCTTTGCCATCGTCTTCGGCAGCCAGAAACTGCAGCTCAACTGAGATCGGCCAGTCCTGGTCTTTCAACATGGTGCGCGGGTCTTGCGAATGCAGCATCACCCCGCTGTTGCGAAAGGCATAAGCAGGTGCCGATGGAAGGAACTTGCCGGTGATGCGGTAGTCCACCTTCAGATGATAATAAGAAAAGGGCGTTTTATAATAGAGATGCCCGAACTGGTTGTTGAAATCGCCGTACCCATCGTACCGCACCTGTATCATGCCGCCTTTTACACGGAAAGTGCCGGCGAAATTATCACCCACCTCGTGGTGATTGATCTTCACCATCCAGTCGTTGATGTCTTTACCGTTGAAGAGTTCGGTCCAGCCGTTTTCCCCGGCGGTATCTGCATCATGATGTCCAACAAAAGACGCCAGGAACAGCAGGAGCGCTATTGGCAGCAACCGCTTTTTTACGGGATTTATCATAGCAACGATTAACGCATAAAGATACGATAAAACGACCAGGGTGCTGCACAGCGGCTATTTCTGCCAGTTCACGGAAGCGCCCTTCGCATCGCGGCTGTTGGGGCCGATGAAGACGATAAACTCGCCCGGCTCCCAGTCGTACCTGAGCTCGTTGTTATAGAACTTCAGGTCTTCGGCACGAAGGGTGAAATGAACCGTTTGCGAGGCGCCCGGCGCCAACTGTATTTTCTGAAAGCCCTTGAGCTCTTTCACCGGACGGGTAATCGACGCCACCACATCGCGCAGGTACAACTGCACAGTTTCCTCTCCTGCATATTTTCCGGTATTGGTCACCGTTATACTGGCCGTAAGGCTGTCGTCGGCGCCCAGGCTCCTGCTGCTGAGCTGCACATCGCCATAGCTGAAAGGGCTGTAACCCAGGCCATACCCGAAAGGATACAACGGCTCATTGGGTATATCGAGGTAATTGGAACGGAATTTCTGAAAGCCTTCGCCATGTTTGGGGCGGCCGGTTGTTTTGATCGCATAGTAAATGGGTATCTGTCCCACGCTGTACGGGAAACTGGCTGTCAGCCGGCCCGATGGATTCACCTCACCGAACACCACGTCGGTAATAGCGGCGCCGGCCTCGGTGCCGCCAAACCAAACGGTAAGGATGGCGTCGCAGTCTTTCTCTATATCAGTAAGCACCAGCGGCCGACCGGTGAAGAGCACCACCACAATGGGCTTGCCTGTTCTCCGCAGGGCCTTCAACAGGTCTTTCTGGCTTTGGGGAACATCGATCTCACCGCGCGACGACGATTCGCCGGTCATCTCCGCCACTTCTCCCAGCGCCGCCACGATCACATCTGCTTTTACGGCGGCCTTCAATGCTTCATCGATCATGACAGCCGGCGGGCGGTTATCACGCTCCATCTTCTTGCCGAAAATGCTGACACGTGCTTCATAGGCCGAGTCTTCATGCACATTGGCGCCTTTGGCATATACTATATTGACCTGGCTGCCGGAGAGTTCTTTCATCGCGCTGAGCAAAGAAGCAGGTGGGTTGTTATAATCGGCCGATACCGACCAGGTGCCCACCAGGTTCTCGCGGGTGGCCGCCAACGGACCCACCAGGGCGATGGTTCCTTTTTTTGCCAGCGGCAACACAGACCTGTCGTTCTTCAGCAGCACGAATGATTTCGCGGCGATGGCACGCGCCGCCTGCCGGTTGGCAGGCGAAAATATTTCTGTTTGGGCGCGGCCCGCATCGCAATGGCGATAGGGATCGGCAAACAGGCCGAGGTCATATTTGAATTCAAGTATGCGGCGGCAGGCGGTTTCTATCGTCGCTTCCGTCACCTTTTTCTCTTCAAGCGATTTCTTCAGCGTAGTGAGAAATCCTTCGCCTACCATATCCATGTCCACCCCCGCGTTCAGTGCTTTGGCCGACACCTGCTGCAAGTCACCCAGGCCATGATCGATCATTTCGTTGACGCCGGTATAGTCAGACACCACCATGCCGTCAAATCCCCATTGCTTGCGAAGAATATCTGTCAGCAGCCACTTGTTGGCAGTGGCGGGCACCGCTTCGATGTCGTTGAAAGACGCCATCACCGCGGCAACGCCCGCGTCAACAGCGGCTTTGTACGGCAGCATATAATCATTGAACATACGCACACGGCTCATGTCAACGGAGTTATAGTCGCGCCCTGCCTCGGAAGCGCCGTACAGGGCATAGTGTTTTACGCAGGCAGCCAGTGCGGCCGGGGCGCTGATATCATTGCCCTGGTAACCCTTCACCATGGCGCGGGCGATGGCGGCACCAAGAAAAGGGTCTTCGCCATTTCCTTCGGAAATGCGGCCCCAGCGCGGATCACGCGACACATCCACCATCGGCGAGAAGGTCCAGTTAAGCCCGTCGGCCGACGCTTCACGCGCTGCCGTTCTCGCTACAGTCTCCACCGCCTGCATATCCCAGGTGCTGGCGAGTCCCAATGGAATGGGGAAGATGGTTTTATATCCATGTATAACATCGAGGCCGAACACAAGCGGTATTTTCAGGCGGGAGCTGTTAACGGCGATCTCCTGGGCCTTGCGCACGCGCTCGGGACTGGTAACACTGAAGATACCGCCCACATTCCCTTTTTTGATTTTGTCTTCCACCCCGCTGCTTACGACGCTGCCGGTAGTGGCTTCTCCGCCCACCACCAGGTTGAGCTGGCCGATCTTCTCTTCCAGCGTCATCTTTTGCAGCAACGCATCAACGAACCGCTTTCTGTCTGATTTCACCAGCACCGGTTCAATGGCTTTCTGCCAGATAGCGTATCCCTGCTCGTTCATGTGCAGAGAATCGGCTTTAAAGATTTCCGGCTTCGGTTGTGCCTTTCCGTTGAACATCAGGGGATAGACATCCACGAAAGCGGTGTTCGGCCGGGTTTTCAGGAAAGCGCCGATGGCCTTGTTGGCGGCGATCATCTTCGGCCAGTATTTCCGGCGGCTGGGGCTGGGCTTCATCGATACAAAGCTGATCTGTGCCTGCGGCAGCTTTTGGCGAAGAATGCCAAACAGGGTTTGAAAGCGATTCACCACTGTTTTCACCTGCAGGGTATCTGCCGCCGCAACATCGTTCTCCCCGCAATAGATCACTACCTGCCGCGGCTGATAGGGGTCGATCAGTTCATTGGCATAACGGATCAGGTCGGTGAGCTGCGATCCGCCGAAGGCGCGGTTGGTAATTTCATACCCCGGAAACCAGTCGCGCACATCCGACCAATACGTGAACGAAGAACTGCCGATGAAAAGTATGCCACCCTGCTGCGGCGCTCTTTCGCGGTCGCGTTGTTTGAACGACTGTATATCGTCGTAAAAAGGCGGGTGCTGGGCGTACAGGCCGGCGAGGCTGGTAAGGCCCAGTGCCAGCAGCAGGACAAATCGTTTCATCTTATTCAATTGTAAGTGTTTTGTATCGGGGAGAAATGCCGTTTTCATTGATCGATTCTATGGTATAGTAATAGGTCTTTTTGCTGTCCATACCTTTGAAATAATATTCATTGGCGTCGTGCACCATGATGCAGTTGTACAACTTGTCGGGGGCGGTACCATAATAAATATTATAGGCATAGGCCTGGTCGTCGGGCTGCCATTTGATCATGGCGCTGCGTTTATCGCGTTCGGTGCGCAGCACAATGAATTCCTGTACACCACCGGGGGGAACACCACTTCCTTTTCCGAAAACGCGCAGGCCGCTGACAGCGAATTTTCCTGTGGGCATGTGAATATTCTCCAGTTTTATATAGCGCGCTTTCACCGGCTGGTCGAAGCTCACATAATCGTGCGGCACGTCTGTTTTGTTGTTGCTTTTATCGGTAATGAGCGCCCATTTTTTTCCGTCTGCCGAAGCCCATAGCCGGTACTGGTGAAAGATGCCGGTTTGCTTGCCCATGAATTCGGCATCCTGGTCGGCGTAGTTGATTTGGATGGCATGAACGGTGCTGATATCGCCCAGGTCTGATTGTATCCATTCACCTTTATTGCCCGTTTTAGCGCTCCACCAGGTTTTGACCGATTCATCAACGGCATTGTTCGCATGGTGCTCACCATAGGTGGAAGAAACGGTTACCGGTTTTTGATAATTGAGCAGCATCCAGCCGGTAAAGCGGCTTTGCAGGTGATCGGCTTCGCCATTAGGCAGGTAGTGCGGGTAGTCGCCAAAGGCGGTATTGCAGAACATTACACCATCTTTATCGAAGCCCGCAGGCCACATGCCGTTTCTTCTTTCGAACGTATTTTTCACGGTGATGTTCATGGTGCTGACATGCCAGTAGTTTTTCCAGTTGTCCTGGAAGGTGGCGCCATGACCCGCCCCCCGAATGAAGCCCCCCGGCTTAAAGCTCAGCGGATCAGACTGCGCCTGGAAAGGACCGAGCGGCGTTTCGCCTACGACCACTCCATCTGCATAGCCGCTCATTTCGGTACCTGGCGCCCCGTATTGCAGGTAGTATTTCCCGTTGTGTTTGGTCACCCACGCGCCTTCGATAAAGGGTTCGAGAAAGGTATTGTCCATGTACTCGCCGAAGCGCTGCCAGCCATAACGCCACTGTTCCAGAAAATACATTTCCTTACGCGCGCCTTTGGGCTGGAATGTTTTGCGGTCGAGCTCCACGCCATACAGCGGGTATACATTCGAGCTGCCGTTGTACATATAGAGCTTGCCGTCATCGTCGGTAAAGAAAGCGGGATCCCAGCCGCCGATCTCCAACGAGTCGATGGCTTCTTTCCAATCATCTGTTTTCGGGTTCGTGCTCATCCAGATGGGAAAATTGCGGCTGTAGGTAGAACCGAATACAATCATGGTATCGCCGATGATACCGACCGCCGGTGCACAAAGCTCATCATATACGTGGTGATAAGGTTTCAGGAATTTACGCGGCACGAAATTCCAGGTGGAAAGATCGGGGCTCCACCAGTAACCCCACTGGTTGGTGCTGAATAAAAAATAATCGCCTTTGAAATTGACGATAACGGGATCGGCCGTAGCGCGGTGCTTACCCCAGGTGCTGAAATTGGGAATGGGACAGTAGCCGTAGTCGAGGTTAATCGGATTGCAATAGGTTTTAGCGGTTTGAAGTTGGAGGTTGGAGGTTGGAGGTTGGGTCGCGGCGGGGGTCGATTGCGCGTGTAATGGGGTGTTGAGGAAAAATACAACAGAAATAAACAGACTTAGAGCGATCCATTGAGGGAGCAACCGGGCGGCTCCGTGCAAATGGTTGATATATGGTCTCAGGAAGCGGGTCATAGGTTTCCTTTTTTCATTTCAGAAACAGCGTGATCAACGGCACGGGCGGTGAGGGCCATGTAGAGGATCGAGGGACTTTGGTTGCCGGTGCTCGTCATGCAGGCGCCGTCGGTAACGAATACGTTTTTACAGTGGTGCAACTGGTTGAAGGCATTGAGCAACGATGTTTGGGGATCA
Organism: Flavihumibacter sp.; assembly: GCA_039811405.1. Classification (GTDB taxonomy): domain Bacteria; phylum Bacteroidota; class Bacteroidia; order Chitinophagales; family Chitinophagaceae; genus Flavihumibacter. The sequence goes on from JBDHYM010000007.1 coordinate 7,872, forward strand.
TGCCCCATGCGAACACCGCCCATTTCATGGATATCAAGTCCCGGCGCCTGGTGGGTATCATGGGTGTGAACGTCTTTCACGCCGGCTTTTTCAAGCATGAGCTGTCCCTGTTCCAGGAAATCTTTTACCATCTTATCGTCGTTGTCGTCGTACCCCACATCGGTAACCAGCAGCGGAATACCCCACTGGTCTTTTTTATCGGGGTGCAGGTAAACGCGGTTGTGTTCTTTGGGAATGGTTTCACCCTGCATGTACATATAAACGGTCCACGGACCGGGTTCCTGCTGCTGTGCTTTCAATGCTGTGCCGATCTCCGTTTGATCAGGATCAGGTTTGCCGCGATAGGCGCCGCTGAAGATCACATACCCCCCGAGAAAATCGGTCTCCTGTCTGCCGAGGTTACGGAAATTCGGGATCACGCAGTCAAGGGGTTTCCGCACCTTGTAATAGCCATCTTCAAACCCAGGCATAACCCCCCACATGCTGCCACGGTAATTGTGAAAACAGACGTATTTGCCAAGCAGGCCATTGTCGTTGCCGAGGCCGTTGGGAAAGCGGCTCGATTTGGAATTGAGCAGGATCAGGTTGCTGTTGAGCGCCGAAGCGTTCACGAATATGATGCGCGCCTCGAATTCGACCGGCTGCTTGCTAACGGTATCGATCACCCGAACGCCACGGGCCTTACCGGTTTTTTCGTCGAAGAGGATCGACTCTACCACCGAAAAGGGTCTGACGGTGAGGTTGCCCGTGCGTTTGGCCCAGGGCAGGGTAGCGCTGTTGGAGCTGAAATAAGCGCCATAGGGGCATCCCCGCCGGCAGAGGTTCCGGTTCTGGCATTGTCCGCGCCCGGTGCTGTTCTGGTCTTTAGTAGGCTCGGTCAGGTGTGCCCAGCGGCCGGGTATATAATAGCGCCCGAATTCTTTTTGCAGCACTTCTTTCAGGTGTTGCTCCACGCAATTGAACTCGTAGCCGGGCTGAAATTCGCCGTCGGGCATAGCGGGAATATTCTCTTTGGTGCCGGTAATGCCGGTAAACAATTCGGCGTGGCTGTACCAGGGTGCAATGTCTTTGTACCGGAGGGGCCAATCCACGGCGAAGCCGTGTTTTTTGGGTGCTTCAAATTCAAAATCGCTCCAGCGCTGGCAGCTTCGTCCCCAGATCAGCGATTTGCCGCCTACCTGGTACCCTCTTATCCAGTCGAACGGTTTTTCCTGTACATAAGGATGATCGTCGTCTTTTACGAAAAAGTGCTGGGAGTCTTCGCCATAATCGGCCGCGCGGCTGATCAGCGGATTGGCATGGCGGGTTTGCCAGGTGGGCTGCCCGCGATGCGGCAGTTCCCATGGGTCGCGGGCATAGCCGGGATAGTCTTTGATGTGCTCCACGTTGCTGCCCCGTTCGAGCACCAGGGTCTTTAACCCCTTATCGCATAGCTCTTTAGCGGCCCATCCGCCGCTGATCCCGCTTCCAATGACAATGGCATCGTATTTCATATTCCTGGTGGTTTTTTATTTACCCGTCGGGTCGTACCCGTCGGGTGGCACCCGACGGGTGGTGAAGCCCAGGCGTTGCAAGCCGCGCTGCACGTCGGGGTTTTGCATAAAGAGTTTCCAGAGCAGGCCGCTGCGGTAGTTCTCGATCATCACGATGATGGGGCCCTGGTCGATGGCGAGGTGGCTGCCGGCGTACCAGTTCTGCGTTTCATTGAACGCATCGACGAAACCGTATTCGCTCCAGATCCTGTCGCCGAGGTCGTCGTAGAAATGGCGCAGGGCCTGCATCGAGTATTCAGGGGTATAGGGAAAGGCGCTGAGTGCCGCAGTGGGCGTAATGGTGCCGTGGTCGTTGGTGGGCGAATGCGCATCGTAACCGTTGTAGGTATCGCTGGCGGTGAGCCCCCAGCAATGGGCGCCATATCCTTTGAAGCCGCCGGGGTTGCGCACGCAATGTTCCCGGTTGATCAGGGTATGATTCCGGTTCTGCTCCCAGTAATCGGCATACTGGTCTTTGAGGCCGCGCGGGTCGAGGCCGAGGAATGAATAATGCGAAAAGAAAAGTGGTCCGCCGTAATCGAAGCCCAGCGGTAATTTGATCCCGTAAAATTCTTTGCCGTTCTTAAAAAAATCGCTCTGCGCCCAGCCACGATGATATACGGCGGGCGACACGCCATAACGGTCACCTGCAGCCGCAGCAAGCACATACATGATCAGGCATTCGTTGAAGCCGCGCACGGGAAAGTTCATCGCCCAGCCATTGTTCGGGCTCCAGTGCCAGTACAGCACTTCCTGGTCGCGGGTGAACCAGTTCCATTCGATCTCGTTCCAAAGCCAGCCGATGCGTCCGCGCAGGGATCGTTCAACAGGGTCATCACCGTTGAAGTATTGCTGTGCGCACAGCAATCCCTGGAAGAGAAAAGAAGTTTCCACCAGGTCGGCGCCATCGTCTTTGCGGCTGAAGGGAATGGTTTTGCCGGTGGCGCCGTTGAGCCAGTGGGGAAAAGCGCCGTGATAGCTGTCGGCCTTCGAGAGAAATTTCACCATTTTGAGCAGGAAGCGGGCAGCGCTGTCGCGCGCAATCCATTTACGCTCGGTGGCAACGATCACCGCCATAACGCCAAAGCCGGTGCCGCCGGTGGTTACCACTTCAGGGCCGTAGTCAAAACTGCTGTTGCTGCGTTCGCGCGCGAGGCCCGACACCGGATGCGCAAAATCCCAGAAGTACCGGAAGGTTTGCTTCTGCACCAGGTCGAGCAGGGCGGAGTCTGATAAATTCCGGGGTCTTGCGGCAGCGGAGAAAACGGCATCGCCTGTTTTTTTCCGCTGCGCCGTTGCCTGGAAGCTTGTCAGTGCGGTGAAGAAAAGCGCAACGCCCGCCAGCAATATTTTGGTTTGTGTCATACTATCGATCGGGTTAAACAGGATACCAACTTCGCTTGCCGCCCGCTTCGTCTGTACTAAAGATACGGCGCCGTGAACCCTAATGTACGCATACCCGCTTTCACTTCGGGGGCATTTGTAAACAGTTTCCAAAGCAGGCCGGTACGGTGATTCTCGATCATAACGATAACAGGGCCCTGGTCGATGGCCAGGAAGGAGTCGGCAAACCAGGCTTCCTGGAGCTTGAAAGCGTCGACAAAGCCCTGCTCGGTAAATAGCTTATCTCCCAGCTTGTAATAAAAAAACTTCAGCGCCGCCATTGATTTTTCGGGCGTAAAGGGAAAAGAAGAAAGCGCGGCGGTAGGCGCTATCACTCCCAGGTCATTGACCGGCGAATTGGCACTGTAGCCACCTGGAATATCACTGGCAGTGAGCCCCCAGCAATCACCACTGTACCCGTAATATTTCAGCGGGTTGTCGGCGCAATAAGCATGATTGATGTTCGAATGGGCCACTATCTGGTCTTTATAGTTCGCATAGATGTCATGGAGGCCATTGGGATCGATGCCCATGAACGAATAGTGCGAAAAGAAAAGCGGCCCGCCATAATCGGGTCCTAACGGCAGGGTGTACCCGTAATACTGTTTACCGTTGGTATAACCGGTACCCACCCACCCCTGGGTATATACTGTTGGAGGAATGCCGTGCGTGGTGGAAGAAGCGGCCATCACATAGGTAATAAGACATTCGTTCCAGCCACGGATGGGGAGGTTCATATCCCATCCATAATTATTGCTATAATGCCAGTACAGCACATTGCCGTCATCGCGGCGAAAGAAATCCCATTCCACGCGATCAACGATTGCATTCACTTTCTGCCGGAAATGCTGTTCCGCCGCGGTAACTCCCTTGAAGTATTCACGTGCGGTGATCAATCCCATGACGACATAAGACGTTTCGACGATATCGGCGCCATCGTCTTTCTGGCTGAAAGGAATGATAGCGCCCGTAGTACCGTCGAGCCAGTGCGGGAAAGCACCTTTGACAGTGCCCGCTTTATTCAGCAGGAAATCGGCGGCGCTCGTCAGCGAGGCCAGCGCCTGGTCACGCGTAATAAACCCTCTTTCGGCAGCCACCACAGTAGCCATAAAGCCAAAGCCCGAGCCACCCGAAGTAACTGTATTGCCCGAACTGTTTCTCTCACGCGCCATACCATTGAGTGAGGCCGCACTGTTCCAGAAATAATTAAAGGTTTTTTTCTGCACCAGGGTCAGCAGGGAGTCGTCACTGATAACGGGGAATTTATCGGTCGAATCAATGCCGGTCAAAAACTGCTTGTTCACCGTACCGGTAAAATTTCCGCCTGCGGCGGATTTCAGGGCATTGCTGATAACCAGCTTGTAACTGGAAAGCGGCATAAGATCGCCGGCGGGGGTAATCAGCAAGGTGGCGTCACCTGCCTGCAGGCTGGTATTCACAGCTACAGACTGGCCGCCGCTGCCCGTAAGCTGAACCGCGCCCGTCACCGATGCCGGCAGCACGGCTGTTGTAAACTGTACTTCCACCACGGACTTACGCGCTGCTCCATACGTGCGATCGGCCATATCGACCCCGTTCAGCCTGATCGATTTCAACCCGACCAGCGCGGGCGGGTCAGGATCGGGCGCGGGCTTGTCTTTTGTTGAACAGGCAATCATCGCTACAAAAAAACAGCAGGTGAAGGCCGGCAATATTCTTTTCATCGCTTTCCGTTTACCAGGTATAGGTGGCTACCGAACCTGCTTTCAATTGGGAGAAAGCAGCCTTCCCCTTGAACTCGATGTTAAAGCCGAGGTCGCCATTGCTGTCGTTCGATACAATCAGCACTTTCTTGCCGTCGGGTCGTACAAAAGCAACATTGGGAAGCGTCGCGGGGCCGTTACTGCTGATGCGCACCGAACCTGGTGTTACAAATTTGGAGGCATGGGCAATGATATAATAACTGACATTGCGCGTGTAGTCAGTCGTGGTAACCGTAAGTGCGCCTTTGCACTGGGTGCAGCCGCCTTCGGTATGTGGGCCGAAAGAAGGATTGTTGGCCAGGTTCCACTCCAGTGCAACACGGCTCCAGTTGCGTACCGCGCCGATAACCACGTTTTTCACATGCCATTTCAGGTCGCCTGCAAACTGGCCTTCCGACGATGTCCACTGCTCGGTAAAGTAAAGCGCCTTGTCAGGATAGGCATTGTGCACTTCAGACAGCGCGCTGATATCGCCGGCATACAAATGGAAGGCCGAGCCATTCACATATTTGGCGGCATCGGCATCGGCCAGTATTTCTTTGGGATAACCAGGATTATCGCAGTTGTGGTCCCATACGATGATCTTGGTGGTAATACCGGCCGATTGAAACGCCGGGCCAAGTGCTGTCTTAATAAAGCTGGCCTGCTGCGCGGCCGACATCACCATACTGGGGTTGTTGCCGCCGTGCTGCGGTTCGTTCTGGATCGTTACCGCATCGATGGCTATGCCTTCGGCTTTCATAGCCTGGATGTACTTCACGAAATAATTCGCATACACACCATAATATGCTGCCTTGAGGCTTCCGCCTACAGAGCTGTTATTGTCTTTCATCCATACCGGCGGGCTCCAGGGCGATCCCAGGATTTTGATGGAAGGGTTGATCGCCAGCATTTTTTTCAATACGGGGATAAGGGCTTCCTTGTCTTTGCCCAGGTCGAACTTAGCCAGTGTGGGATCGGTTTCACCCGCGGGCAGGTCGTCGTAGCTGAACACCGTAGCATCGAGATCAGAAGCGCCAATGCTAATGCGGATATAGCTGACACCAATAGACGATGCAGCATTGCCAAACAACTCCTGTAACAAGGCGGCTTGTTTTGCCTCCGGCAGGGCATTAATCAGTTGCGCACTGCCGCCGGTGAGGGTATATCCGAAACCGTCGATCGGCTGGAAGACGGTGGCTGAATCGAGATTGATGGTGCCGAAGCCGGCTTTGGCGCTACCAAAAGCCAGCAGTGCCGACTGCTTCTGCAACAGGCTCGACTGGTCTCCATTGGTAAGCCACATTTCCACTGTACCCGGCGCCGTTTCAACGGGCGGCGTTTCCGGACCCGTGCCCGTACCGCTGCTTTTTTTGGAACAATACAATCCGGTAACTGCTACCGTCAACACCAGTACCTGCATCCATTTCTTTCTCATATCCGTTGTTTTTTTATTTGAAAAAATATAACGGGCCATTATTGCTGGCCAACACCAGCAACGGTTTGCCGCCGCCGGTGCGTATCCATTTCATATCTCTTATCTCCACACCCGCCAGCGGCAACTGCCTGTTGTTTGTGATCGGTCCCGCCGGCGCGGGGATGGAAAAAAATGTAGGCAGCAACGCATCATACCGCCCTTCATAAGGAATAACGCCGAAAAAATTACCGGCGCCAAGCACATCGCCGTTCGCACCAGTAGTGAATGCAAACACGGGCGACAACTGCAGCGCCGCGGGCAGTTGCTCCGCTTTAAATGTTTTATCCCCCCGGTTAATGAAACAGGCAGAAGCGAGCATATCGGCCCGTTCTTCTTTGAAGTGGGTGAACAGGTCGTAGAACATGTACTGCACATCTTTACCTGCCACCTCGCTGTATTGCAGGTAGGCTTTCTTCAATACCGGCAAAGCACGTTCCAGCTCGTCTTTGGCGAGGAAGGTATATTCTTTTTTATCGGGCAGGGTATATGCCATGATCTGTTCTGTAGAACCATTGTTGTCGAAGTCTTTCACGTACAGCTTCAATGGTGGTATCTTTCCGGCGGCCAGCTTTGAATTCAATCCCCAGTTGCCGCCGAAAATATCGGGCTTGCCGTCGCCATTGGCATCGCTAATCCACAAACTTTGCCAGAGGCCGGAAGAGCCGGGAATGTCGCTGGCGGTAAAACGGCCATTGTTGTTATAATAAATTTTAACCGGCATCCATTCGCCCGTTACCACCAGGTCGGGCCACCCGTCGCTATTCATATCGGCAAAGGAGGCAGCGTGTACCATGCCGATGCTGTCGAGTTGTATAACGTTGTCCGGCGCCTGGCTGTAACGCCCTTTGCCGTCGTTCAGCAGCAGGAAGGAACTTTGCCGGATGCCATATTTGGTGGCATCAGCCAGCGTGCCAAGAAACAAGTCGACGTCGCCGTCTTTATCGATATCAGCCGCTGCTATGCAGCTCTTGTTTCGCAACAAGGCAGGAAGGAGACCAGCCGCTTCGGTAAAGCGGCCCCGGCCATCATTCAGGTACAAGCGATCGGCCAGCAGGCTGTCGCCGTTTGGTCTTTCATTACCGCCCATGGCTACCAGCAAGTCGGGATAGCCGTCACCGTTGGCATCGAAAAATAAAGCGTCGTTTTCTTCTGCCGCCGCATACCGGTTAAAAGCGGTGCTGTCGCCGCTAACAAAACCATTTCCCCGTTGCAGCAGTAGTTGTCCGCATTGGCCCGCAGCGCCACATACATATATATCATCCAGGCCATCGCCGTTTACATCGGCCACGGCCATCTTCGGCCCCAGTGTTGACAACGCATGCGGAATGAGGTACTGCCTGTTATAATCAACAAAATTGTTTTCGCGGTGCCGCCAGGGGCTGCTCCATTGCGCCGTAAGGTTTTGGAGAGGTGGTGGTACCGGCGGAAATTGCAGGTCGTAATCAAACAGGGCGCCCGCATCCTGCTGGTTAACCGTTATGGTTCCTTTTGCGGGGACCTGCTTCAGCACCTGGAAATGCTGATTGGGCCAAACAACGAGCAGGCTATCGGCAGTAGAAATAGAATCCAATCCGAAATGCAGGCTGTGATCGGAAGAAGACTGAAAGCCACGGGTGGGTTGCAGTTGCTGGTATTGGGTTTTACCGCCTGCAAACAACCAAACCCTGGCGCCGGTGCCAAACGGATTGGCGCCAGCCCCCCTGCATTTCACCGTAAGCGCGTTCTTTGGTATAGCATTGTTTCGCAGCAGGCCTGCCGGCGCTAATAAATTATTGATGACTATATCAAGGTCACCATCGTTGTCGAGGTCGGCATAAGCAGCGCCGTTATGATAACCTGATAAAGCCGCTGTTCCCCATTCTTCGCTCACATCGTTAAACCCTGCCGTACCGTCGCCGCGAAACAGGAATGGATGCGAAGCGCCATCGGGCATTTTGTCGATGGCGATTTTGTCGAGCTTTCCCGCATCGCGCTCTTCTGTCTTCAGCACTAGGTCAGAAACGAATTTGATATAGTCCAGGTCGACGGGTCGTTTCACAATGCCACTGGTAATGAGCAGATCCTTATTGCCGTCGTTGTCAAAATCGGCGAAGAGCGGCGACCAACTCCAGTCGGTGGCTGCCATATTGCTCAGCAGGGCACGATCGCTGAAGCTGCTGCCTTTCCCGTTATTGCGTTGCAGGCAGTTGCGTGATACCTGCTGCTGGTAACCATGACGGGTGAGCTTATATTCATACGTATCCGCATTCTCGTCGCTGCCGTAGGTTTTCAGCACTTTTTCATCGGGCGGCAGCATATCCACGGTCACCAGGTCGGGCTGGCCGTCATTGTCGATATCAGCCGCATCGTTGCCCATGCTGAAACGGCTGTAATGCATAAAATGTTGAGCGCCCGATTCGGTAAATGTACCGTTGCCGTTGTTGATATAGTAGTAGTCATTCTCATGAAAATCGTTGCTGATGTAGATATCGTCCCAGCCATCGTGGTTGAGGTCGGCGATAGCGATACCGAGGCCATAGCAGAGCGCGCTCTGGTAGATACCCGCAGCGGCGGACACATCGGTAAAACGACCGGTGGTGGAGAGATCGTTTCTGTATAAACGGTTGCCGGAGGCAGCATTAAATACGCGACGTGCGCTGGTATCGGAAATATTGGCGTGCGGGCGCTGAGAATGATTCAGGAGATAACAATCAAGATCGCCATCCTGGTCATAATCGAAGAAAGCGGCCTGCGTACCAAAGCCCGAAAAATCGAGCCCGTATGCAGCAGCCGACTCCGTGAAGGTGCCGTTCTTATTGTTAAGAAAAAGCTGGTTCCTGCCCTGCAGGCCGTGGTGACCCGAGCTGGCACACACATAAATATCGAGAAAGCCGTCGCCATTCACATCAGCCATGGTTACGCCCGTGCTCCAGTCGGCCGTACCGGCCACACCGGCTTTTGCAGTGATGTCTTCAAACTGGAAATTCCCCTTGTTCAGGTAAAGCTTATTGGCTGCCGTACTGTTGGCCGTGAAGTAAATATCAGGCAGTCCGTCGTTGTTGATATCGCCGGTGGCTACCCCGCCGCCATTATAATAATAGAGATAGTATAAGATATTTAGATGATCGTTTTCAACCGGCTTGTTGGCAAAGTCGATGCCCGTTTTCCCTGCGGGCAGGCTTTCAAACATGGATGCTTTCTTGGACTTACAGGCGGTCAGCCCTGCAAAGGCAATGAAGATCCAAAGCGATTTTATATAGCGCTGCATACAGTCGTATTTTGAAAAAAGGGCTGAACCGAGAGTTCAGCCCTTTGTCTATCTGGCGGTCATTGCTGATTACTCTTTACCGTCGTACAATGCCTTTACTTCGGCATCGGTCAGCACAGTACCATAAAGGCGGAACTGGTCGACGGCGCCTGTATATGATTTGATCCAGTCGTCGCCGGCACCGGTTACGCCCACGTGCTGGTTGTTACCAGCGACGATCAACCCTTTTGCACCCGACAGGTCGATCGGCCCCCGCGCATTGCTGCCATCTTTCACGTCAGTGACCGATGCAGGAGCATCGGCGATCGCCAATCCGTCGAAATACCAGGTCAGCTTTGAGTTTGACGGGTTGTAGCTGATGGCGAGGTGGTGCCATTGGCCGTCGGCCAGTGGTTTATTGAATTTGTGATCACCCTCCCAGGCCAGCCATTGACCCCGCACATAAAACTTCAGTGAGGTGGACGTGGCATCGCCGGCCTCTTCCATCAGGAAGAGAGAATTGTGTACCCAGGTATCGCGGTCGTCAACCAGGCTGAAGATAAATTCAGCGCGGCTGTTGCCAACCTTCTTCAGCCACATCGCAACGGTAAAGCTGGTAGAGGCACCGAAATCATTGGCAGAAGGGTACAGGATGGCTGTTTTATCGGCGCCCTGTATGGCCTTGCCACTGATCCCATCTACTGACGAGCCGCCGTTTTGAGAAGGAAACAAGGCCCGTATGCTGTCAACCGCGTTGCGAAGCATATCGGTGCCGGTGCCATCCATCGCGGCATAGAACTTCAGGGGCCCGCCGGGCGGGTTGGCGTCTTTCGCATAGTCACCCAATCCAGGGTGGTTCATCTTCTGGCAGCTTCCCAGTGCAATCACCGAAAGCGCCAGAACAGCAAATGATTTTATTTGAGTTCGCATGATAATCGTTTTGAAGGTTATGGCCATTCGGGGTTTTGTACCAGTTTGGGGTTGGCCGTAATAGCCGATGCGGGGATCGGGTAATAACGGTGCTTGGGCTGATAGCCCGGCAGCGCTGTTTGCGCATCTCCCCAGCGAACCAGGTCGAAGAACCTTTCAAATTCCATGGCGAATTCTATCCTGCGTTCATGCTTGATGATATTCCTGAAACTGGCCTGGTCGGTGAAGGTTACGCCACCCAGGTTGGCTCTTGCGCGCACGTCATTCACCCAGCCAACCGCATCGGCCTGGTTTTGCGCACCACCGATTTCGTTGGCTGCTTCGGCAGCCATCAGCAATACATCGGCATAGCGGAACACGCGGTGGTTCACCCAGGTATTCTGTGCTTCGTTATTGGGTGTTCCTATACCGGCAGCGATGTAGTCGCTATATGGGTTATAGACTTTCTTATTCCAGTATTTGGCGCTCGCCGAAGCGGGAACGGTATTACCATAACCACCTGTTTCAGCGCCACCGTCAGACTGTCCCGAATACAAAATGGTGGCTGCCTTACGGGCGTCGCCGTCTTCATAAGAAGCAACCAGTGCATCGGTCGGTGTATTCCAGCCCCAGCCAAGATCCCAGGTGCCTGATCCGCGATAGCCTTGTGTTTGTCCCATACGGCTCCAGTAAATATTTCCGTCACCCGCCACTTTCGAAGCCTGGATCTCGAAGATAGATTCGGAAGAAAGCTCTCCTTCTGTTTTAAAGATCTTGTAATAGGGTTTAAGGAGGGCATACTTGTCTGAAGCAATGACCTCTTTGCAAAGCGCCAGCGAGCTTTCCCATTGTTTCTGGTACAGCAGTACTTTGGCGAGGAAAGTTTTGGCGGCGCCAGACGTCAGGCGGCCGTCGTATTTCTTTTCCCATACCGCCGGTAATACAGCCGCCGCGTCGGTAAGATCTTGCTGGATCATTGCCCAGATATCGGCCGCGGGGCTCTTAGCCACCTGGCCGTCTTTGGGATCGTTGATCTTGAAGTCGATCTTCGGCACATCACCGAAGGTTCTTACCAGGTCGAAATAGGTATAGGCCCGGAAGAATTTGGCTTCGCCGATATTGATGATGGAGGCCGGGTCGTCGTAGTTGTTTTTGGCCGCTTCATCGAGGGCGTCGTTACAAAGGCCTGCAAACACGTAGTGCTTGTCCCAATACAGCCCCGCGCCCCAGTCGTCTTTGGTGTACTGAAAACGATCGTAGGTCTGGTTCCAGGCTGAAGCGCCGGGGTCGGCCACGATCTCCGCATCGTCTGAGCGGAAGCCGTTCATGGCGAGGTAGGGAATGTTCTCAAAACCATCGCCGCAGTAGGGGTCGTTGGCTGAATTGCGGATCGCGCCATAAAGGCCCAATACCTTTCCTTCCAATGCGCCTACATGAATGTCATCGACCGTTGCCGATAACGGCTCCCGGTCGAGAAATTTTTTACAACCGGCAGAAAGCATGACCACCGTCATTGCCGCCAGGGCCAGTTTTATGTGATATATACGCTTTGTCATGAGACAGTTTGTTTAGTGGATTAAAAATTCGCGTTAACACCGATGGTCCAAATGCGTGGCAGCGCACTGCCGGCAGCGCCATAGTCAACACCGAAGAACGTGGCAGCCGACTCTTTGGTGCCTGCAAACTCCGGAGAGTAGCCCATGTTGCGCTTCCAGGTTTTCAGGTTTTGTACGTTGCCGTAGATCTTGATGCTTTTGAATACTTTCGAAACGCGACCCACCGTATAAGACAGGTTCACATTCCGAACGCGGAAATAGCTGCCGTCTTCCACACCATAGGTGCTGGGCGCACGGTTGATCAGGTGGAACTGGTTAACAATAGGTACCCAGTTGCTGGTACCGGCGCCGGTCCAGCCTTCAGTATAGTACGCCGGGTAATTGTACAACGAGTTCTTCTGCTCAGATGTTCCCCATACGCGATAGATTTCGCCCCCGTAGCTGCCGGCCAGGTCGATGCCCAGCGAGAAGCGTTTGTAACTAGCGCCCAGGTTAATGCCATAAGTGAAATCAGGCGTGGGATTACCAATATTGGTCCGGTCTTTTTCGTCTATCACACCATCACCGTTCAGGTCTTTGTACTTGATATCACCCGGTTTGGCGCCACCGCCATTGATAGTGCTTACAGGCGATTTCAGGATGTCGGCATAAGATTGATAGATGCCCTCAGCCACCAGGCCATAAAAATACCCGATAGGCTGGCCGGCTTCTGCCTGGCTGGCGGTTTGTTCGCTGGAAGAGATGGTCGTATTCAGCGGGTATTCCATTTCCAGGATCTTGTTCTTGTACGTAGTGAGGTTGCCACCAATCAGCAGCGTCAGGTCTTTGCTAACCGGATGCGTATAATTGGCGGTGAACTCAAAACCTTTGTTCTCGATAGAGCCTGCATTGGTCAGCGTCGGCAGGATGCCCGAGGGGCGAAGCATTACCAGCAGGTCTTTTGTTTTCTTGTAGTAGTAATCTGCTTCGAAGGTCAGGCGGTTATTAAGAAACGCCGCTTCAATACCGATTTCTGTAGAGTGAACGGTTTCCCAGTGCAGGTTTTTGTCGTACAGGTAATCAGGCGTATAAACCGGAACCAGTGAAGTACCGAATACGGCAGAAGCGCTGGTGGAAATATTCGGATAAGCGGGGTAGTCTTTGCCAAGCGGGTTAAAGTTACCAAGCACACCGTGTGATGCTTTCAACTTCAGGAAATCAAATATATCCTGGTTATCCATAAATCCTTCGCGGCTGATCTCCCAGGCAGCGCCAACGGCCCAGAAGTCCTGGAATTTCTTCTTGTAGTCGTCGTTGATCTGGCTGGCGCCATCGCGGCGATAGCTACCATTCAGGTAATACTTGTTCTTGTAATTATACAAGACACGGGCGAGGCCAGAAACAGTAGCGTATTCACTCTGCTTCGTGGGGATAATACTCTTTTTATCGCCGAAGCCGGTATTAAGGTACCAGAAGCGCTTGTTGTCAGGAATAATGTTGACACCGACATTCGACTGGCTGACGGTTCCTGCAACTTCCTCAAAATTGTAGTAATAAGTAGTTGCGCCGACAGTAGCTGTAAGGCTATGATCGCCAAATCGTTTTTTATATGTGGCGATATAGTCTTGCTGGAAAGTTTTGGTGTTGATCATGTTCTGCTGAACAGCCGTTAACTGGTTTTTCGGAATGATCTGTTGGTCAGCCGACTGGGTGGGATCATACAGGTTGTACAGCGGTGTGTACTGGCGCTTATCGCGCCAGCCCATGTCGGCATACCAGGTGCTGCGGAAGTTCAGGTCTTTCGTAATATTGATGTCCAGAAACGCACTTCCTACTACGCGGTAGCGGTCGTCGATCAGCTTGTTCCAGTTGGCTTCAAGTGTTGCCAGTGGATTGGTTTCCGAGTTCTGGATGATGGGTACGTTGGAGTAGATGTTGTAATTGCCCGAGTCCACGCCGTAGGGGTTTTGCGTGTAGAACGACTTCGGCTGCGAAGACACGATCGGCAGGGTGCGGCGGGCCTGTTCAAGGGCGTCGCTTGCATAAGGCAGGCGCTCTTTGGTACCTACCAGGTTGAACCCTACCTTGAATGTTTTATTGATCTTGTATTCATCGTTCAGGTTGATCGAGAAACGATCATAACGAACATGTTTTACGAGGCCTTCGTCGTAGGTATAACCAATGCCCATGTGAAACCGGTTTCTGTCGGTGGCGCCGTCAACCGCCAGGTTGGTGGTGCTGAAGCGGGCATTGCGGGTTACCGCATCGATCCAGTCGGTATTCCCGGTAAAAGCACCCATGCCCGGTTGCCCGATATCATTTACAAAGTTCAACAAAGTAGTGGCGGAAGGATCGTCGGCCACACGGTTATTGGCTTCAGCCGTGATCAGTTGGCGAAACTGGTTGCCATCGGCGAGCTTGATTTTGTCGACCAGTTGCTTGGAGCCATAAGTAGTGCTGAACGACACATTTGTGGTACCGGCTTTCGCTTTTTTAGTGGTCACCAAAATAGCGCCGGCAGCGCCCTTCACACCAAATACGGCCAGTGATGAAGGATCTTTCAGCACTTCGATGCTTTCGATTTCATTGGGATTCACAAAATCCATATTGTCTGCGAAGATGCCGTCGACGATATACACCGGGTTTACTGATCCGATACTGATGGTACCGCGAATGCGCACATCGGGGGTAGAGCCGGGAACGGCATTATTGACGATCGAAAGGCCGGCGACCTTGGCCTGCAGGGAGGCCAGGGGGTTGGTATTGGGCTGGGCGGCAATCTGGTCGCCTTTCACTTTGGCTACAGAGCCGGTCAGATCGCGCTTGTTGGCAGTACCATAACCGATCACCACTACTTCATCCTGCACTTTGGTAGAGGGACGAAGCGCTGCTGTTACGCTGGTTTTTCCGACTATAGACAGCTCCATATCATCGTACCCGATGCTGGATATGATGAGCACGGCATTGTCGGGAACGGTGATCTCGAAGCGGCCTTCTGCATTGGCAGAGGTGCCGATCGACATTCCCTTTACTTTAATGGAAGCCCCGGGCAGCGGGTTACCGGAAGAGTCGGTAACGATGCCCGATATTTTAACGGGATCGGGGGCTTCCACCCCTTTTTTCTTGATTACCACCAGGAAGTTATCAAGCACTTCGTAGCTGAGTGAAGTGCTGCCTAGAATGCGGTCTAAAATGGAGGTCACCTCCTCATTCACGGCGGTCAGGTCAACATTTGTATTCTCGCTTACCAGGGCCTGGTTATACAGAAACCGGTAGCTGGATTTTTTTTCGATGCTGGTGAATGCTTTTTTCAGGTTGACATTATCCAATTTAAGACTGATCCGGGTCTGGGAGTAAACCCCGGCAGAAACCTGCAGGCAAGCCACCAGTAAACAGAGCGCAGTCAATTTCATGATTCTGGTAAACTTTAACCATCTGTGATGCAGCCGGAAGGCCCCACCAAGTGACGTTTTTTTCATATTTTGAGCAATTAGAGTTACGAAAACGGTAATTCTGTTTTTTAGCGGGAAATGTTGGCGCATTTCCCGTTTTTGTTGTTGTCAGGTGCTGTCAATAGTCATATTTGTAGTTGGTTTTGTCGTTAGTGTGTGCATCGGTTTATTACTTGTGTTACGGTTTATCTGTTACCGGTAAATAACTACCTCGTCCTGGTTGATGCGGTAATTAAAGTTGGCCGTGATCGTCAGGGCACGCAATGCCTGGTGCAGGGTTTCGTGCTCGAAAGTGCCCGTAAGCCGGATTCTTTCCAGGCGCGGCGTTTCAAAGCGGATCTTCACCCCATACCAGCGTTCCATGCGGTTGGCCAGGTCGCGGAACGATTCATCCATAAAGCTCAGCTTGTTCTCCACCCACGATGTTTCCACCACCAGGCTGTCTGCCGGCTGGTAATGGATATTGCCAATCACCAGCTTTGGTTCCGCATCGGTCATTTTCGGCTGGCCCTGGCGGGTAGGCTTGCGCAATGAGTCATCGGCTGCCACCACCAGCTTTTCACTGGGCTTCAATATGAACTTTTCTTTGGGCCGGTTGTGTACGTTCACTTCGATAATACCACGTATCAGGCTGGTTTCCACCGTTTTATCTTCGGGATAAGAGCGTACGTTGAACGCTGTTCCCACCACCCTGATATCGATGTTCCGGGCATGGATGATAAAGGGATGCGCCGTATCTTTTACTACATCGAAAAAGGCTTCGCCGGTGAGGTGAACCTCGCGCAATGCCGTATTGAAGTCTTTCCCATAGGTGATCTTGGAGCCGCTGTTCAGCCATACCTGGCTGCCGTCGGGCAGCAGCACTTTGGAACGCGACCCATTGCGGGTGGACACTTCGCTCTGAACAGCCTGTTGTGCCAGGGCCGGCTGTTCCGGGCCGGAAGGCCGGGTAAGCCACCAGGTAGCCAGCAACGATGCCGCGATGAATGCCAGTGCGGCGATCCGGCGACGGCGCGGGCCGGGTGATGGCGCTGCAAAGCCGGGATCATCTGCCAGAACACCGGCATTAGCTGGAAAAGATCCGGCCGACGGGTCGGATTCCGCCACCCCGGATTCGTTGCCGAAATCGACCCCCTGCGAAGCCATTCTTTCGAGATGGCGGTCAAATGCGGCTTCCACATCTTCGGTTTGCGGCGCCGGCTGAAACCAGAGGTCGGTAAGGGTTTGAAAGGGATAGTGCAGGTCGGGCGATGTGCGCAGCAATTGCTGCAACTCATCGAGTTCGGGCCGGGTGGCCTCGCCGGCAAGCTTTTTAGACAATAGTTCCCATAACCGGTCTTCCGTCATGCACAAGGATTGTAGGTACAGAGACAGTAAAAAGCAGGCGATACCCCTAAAAAATGTTAAACTTTATTTCTTGACGGCGGCGGGAAGGGTGCGGTTAAGATCGAAACGGACGGCTTCGCCTACCCGGCGAAGGGCGATGGTCATCTGGGCTTCAACGGTTTTGACCGATATTTTCAGCAGTTCAGCGACTTCGCGGTATTTCAGTTCGTCTTCTTTTACCAGCCTGAAGATCAGCTTACAACGATTGGGCAGCCGATTTACGGCCTCGTGCACCATCTTTCTCATTTCGGCGGTGATCAGGAGGCCTTCGGGATTGACCGGCAGCACGCCCAGTTCCACCGGCAGTTCGGCGAGATCGATGGTTTGTCCCGGCTGTTCCCTTTCGCGGTAGTTGAGCGCGGTGTTGCGGGTGGCGGTATAGAGATAGAATTTAAGGTTGCCGATATGCTCCAGGCGGGAGCGCTTTTGCCAGATATTGATAAATACATCAGATACGATCTCTTCGGCGGCCTGGCGTGATCGGATAATACCGAAAGCGAGGGGCAGGAGGCGGGGATAAAAAGCAGTGAACAGCTCTTTATAAGCAGCCTGATCGTGGTAACGTGTCAGCCGGTCTTTCAGGAACACTATTCTGGCATCAGCAATCATGGGTCACCCGCTCGTTTCAGGTTAAAATTACAGATAATCAAATCATTGACGGCAATATTTCCTGCGGCGCCGGTTGATTTTCGGCAGCTATAGCCGGGTACGAGATGGTTTTGCAAGCTGCGGGTAGGGTGTTACCAGTGAGCTTATGGTATCACCAGGTTGTGGTGCCGGCGCTTGTTTGTCACTCGCCCCGATTTCCCTATTTTTGCGCTCCATTGTGCTTCGGCACGGGCCCTTAGCTCAGTCGGTTAGAGCAGCTGACTCATAATCAGCGGGTCGCTGGTTCGATCCCGGCAGGGCCCACCAATTGGAGGCGGGGGAGTTGCAAATTTTGCAACTCCCTTTTTCTTTTTGAAAAAGGCTGTTATAAAAAGCCCCTGGTAAATACCCGGGGCCCGGTGATGCAACCTTTGTAAAAAAACTGCATTACCCTTTCAACGTCAAACCAACCACCAACTACCTTTCACGCACATCATTCTCCACCTGCCTGATCTTCTTCGATGGCAGGTAAATCTGGAAACCGAAGCCTATATTCAGGTTATTGGAGGTAGGCGCACTGCCGAAACCTACAATTCCATTGTATTTCACCAGCGTTTCCAGCCCGATATTCGGTGTAATGAAATAAGCGACACCCGGGCCGGCGCCAAAACCAAATCCGTTGGTATTGTCGCCGACGGCGGGATTATATCCTTCTACACCTGCATTACCTTCTATAAAAAAGCGTGCATGGCGCAGCAGGTTCACGGTTTCCCGGCCGAAATAATAACGTGACAAAGCGCCCACGCCATAGTCGATCCCGGTGCCCGCACCCTTGGCCGTATTAAGGCCGAAATTGAGGTATCCGCCCACCGCCAGGTTATCGCGAACAAACCAGGCCGCTTTGGGCGTAATACCCAGGGAAAAGTTCTTTCCCGACCCCAGGTCGAGGCCTATATTACTGATATTGCCGCCGATCAATACATTTCCCTGCTGGATCTGCGCAGTCGCTTTTTGTTGCAGGAACAATAATAAACAGGCAGCCAGCATTGCTACAAAACGTGTTTTCATAATGAGTTGTTTTTGAATGATATCGGGCCGGTTCAGCACCAGCCTGACTAGAGTTGTACAAACCGTCTTATGAAAAGCATGCCACCATCCCCGCCGCACCCAACGCCACCTGGATTGAGGCAAAACCGGGGTGAAAATATCCCGTTTCCTTACCCGTCGGGTGGCACCCGACGGGTAAACACTCATCCTAAACCGTTCTCATTCTTCGAAAAGTTTCGTAAACTCGTACACCATGTATGGAAAACCTATAATAGCCGGTAGCATTCTGCCGGCCGGCATGATCTTGCTGGCAACGCTATCGCTGCTGTTTAGGCACACCCTTTTCCTGGAAAAGAACCCATTTCTCAATGCCTGGATCATACTCGTGGCGCTGGCCGTTTATTTTCTTCCCCGTTCCCGTAAAACAGGAAGACGCAGCACGCTCGCCGCATTGCTGATCGTGGTTCCGCTGGCTTTTCCCGGTTCTTTTCAGAGCGATTTCTTATCGTCCGATTATCATACCAATCATTATTTCGTTATCGGCGGACTGGCCTTCGCCACGCTGCTGCTGCCCGGTCGCCGGGCCCCTTTCCTGTCGCAGTTGCTCGCCCTGGTAATAGCCACGGCCGCCGCCCTTCCCCTCCTGAACTACCTGTATAAAGTGGATATCACCGACAGCCGGATCGTCTTCAGCTACCTGTCGCCCGGTATCGCCGCGTGCCTGCTGTTGCTATCGTTCATCATCATGCTTGAAGAGCCCCGGAAAGGGTTCATTGCGGCCATCAGCAGCGATCTTACCGGCGCCCAGGTTCTTCGGGTACTCATACCCGTTACTATTTTCGTACCTGTGCTGCTGGGTGTGCTGAGAAGATGGCTGGTCGATAACCGGAACCTAAACGGCCGCTTCGGCACCACCGTACTGCTGCTGGTGATGATTTTGCTCATGGTGGCAGCGATATGGTACACGGCTTATCTTATCAATAAAAGAGAGATACAAAAAAGGCAGATGGCCCGTGCCCTGCGCGTCAGTCAACTGGAACTGGAAGCCATTTTCAGCAATGCGCCCGATGCGGTGGTGGTGGTGGACCAGGGCGGCAACATCGTTCGCTGGAACAAGGCGGCGGAAAATATCTTCGGCTTTACCGAGCACGATGTATTGGGTCAGCCCGTGAGCGAAACCATTCTTTTGCCGGCCGACCACCCTGCCTTTGACACTGCCTTTGCCGGCCTGACCGATACGGCAACCAGCCAGCCGAAAGACCTCACGCTCGAAATGCAGGGGCGGCTGAAGAACGGCTCGTATGTAGACATCTCCCTCCGCATGGCGCCTTACCTGCTGAACGATTCGGTATATGTAGCCGGCTTCATCCGCAACATCACCGAGTGGAAAAAAGCCGAGGCCCGCCTGAATGCCTTTAATGAAGAGCTGTCGCTCCAGGTGAAGGAAAAAACCAAAGAGCTGGAGAATGTACTGGAACGGTTAACAGACGGGTTTGCCGGTCTCGATACCGAATTCCGCTTCACCTATATAAACCGGCGGGTATCGCAGATATTGAAAATGCACCCTTCCGAGCTGGTGGGCCGGAAGATCACCGAGCTCTTTCCGTGGATCGAGAAATACGATTCGTACCAGGATGTTCTCAATGCTTTCAAAAGCCAGTTGTACACCACCAGCATCAACTATTTCAAGCCGCTCGATTTTTACCACGAGAACCATATCTACCCCGACAAAAACGGGGTAACCGTTTTTATACGCGACGTCACCGAAAAAAGAAAAGCGCAGGAGGCATTGCGGCTGAGTATTATGCGGTATAAAACCTTCATCGAAGAAGCGGTTGATCCCATCTTCGTGTACGCGCCGGAAAAAAACCGTTATACCGATGTGAACCGCAGGGCGGCCGAGCTGCTCGGATATGAAATGGAAGAGCTGCTAGACATCGATCCGCAGGCCACGCTCGAAAAAGGCAGGCTCTCTGCTTTCGCCGACGCGTTGCAACCCGGCGAGCCGACCCGCAGCGAAGCCATACTGAAAAAGAAAAACGGAACGCTGGTGGAAGTGGAAAGCGCAACGGTGAAGCTGCCCGACGGCTCCATCCTGTCATTTGTACGCGATATCAGCGAGCGGAAAAAGGCCGAGCAGGAAATGCTGCGGCTCAACGGCGAGCTGCGCCGGCTGGGCAATTACCTGCAGGAAGTTCGCGAATCGGAGCGGGTGCATATTGCCCGCGAGATACACGACGAACTCGGACAGCAAATGACGGTGCTGAAGATGGACATCATGTGGCTTCGCCGGAACATGGGCGCCGCGCCCGCCGGGGAGCAGCTTGCCAAAATCGACGACCTGGCCGGCCAGGTAAATACCGCCATCAACACGGTCAGAAAGATCGCTTCCGAACTGCGGCCCAGCCTGCTGGACGATATCGGCCTGGCCGCCGCCATGGAATGGCACCTGTCTGAATTCAGCAAACGAACCGGCATCGCGGTGAAAAGCCGGCTTTCCGATACAGAACAATCGTTGCCAGATTCAGTTAAAACCAATATCTTTCGAATACTCCAGGAAGCGCTGACCAATGTGGCCCGGCATTCTGCCGCCGATTGCGTCCAGGTCGATTTTTCAGTAAGCGATGACCTGGTAGAGCTGGAAATCGCCGACAACGGCCGGGGCTTCAATCCGGCGGGCGGCAACCACAAAAGCCTGGGCCTGCTGGGAATGCGGGAAAGGGCGCACATGATCGGCGCCGAATACGATATAAACAGTGCCCCCGGCAAGGGAACCCGGGTGCACGTAACCTATCGGTTATGAAAATTCTGATCGCAGACGACCACGCAGTAGTGCGACGGGGGTTACGGGTAATGATCCACGAAGAATATCCCCATGCACAGATCGGCGAAGTGGCCAATGCAGAATCGTTGTTGTCGGAGATCGGCAAGGAGGCGTGGACCGTCGTCATTTGTGACATGAATATGCCCGGGCGAAGCGGGCTCGACGCGCTTAGCCAGCTCAGGCAACTGGCGCCCCAGGTACCGGTGCTGATCATGAGCGTGTACCCTGAAGAACAGTACGCGGTGCGCGTTATCCGGGCTGGCGCGGCCGGCTATCTCAGCAAAGATTCGCTCGATACCGAGTTACCGGCCGCCCTCAGGCAGGTAATGAAGGGAAAAAAATACATCAGCGCCGATACCGCCGAAAAGCTGGCGGAAGCCGTACAGTCGCCCAATGATAAAAAAGCCCACGAAATGTTGTCTGACCGCGAGTTTGATGTTTTCAAAGGACTGGCCGCGGGGAAATCGGTTTCCGAAATTGCCGAACAGCTATCGCTCGGCGTCACCACCGTAAGCACCTACCGGAGCCGTATTTTGCAGAAATTATCGGTCCCCAACAATGCAGCCCTGATCAGGTACGCACT
Organism: Flavihumibacter sp.; assembly: GCA_039811405.1. GTDB lineage: Bacteria > Bacteroidota > Bacteroidia > Chitinophagales > Chitinophagaceae > Flavihumibacter. The sequence goes on from JBDHYM010000007.1 coordinate 29,535, forward strand.
CGAGCACCACCTCTTTGAAGGATCGTAGTAGGAATACTACACGAATTAGATGATGATGGCTACAACCCGCGCCCGATGCCGGTAGTAGTTTGTAGCCATGTATCGCATATTGGTTGCAGACGATCACTATGCTGTTCGCCAGGCGCTGCTGGCTTTGTTGAAAGACGCTTTCGAATCGGCCGAGCTCGGCGAGGCGGAAGACACCGATACGCTGGTGAAAACCGCGCTCAAACAAAGCTGGGACCTGGTGATAACCGACCTGGTAATGCCGGGCGGCGGTGCCTTGCAGGCGATCAAGCAGATCCGGCCGGCAAAACCCCGCCTGCCTGTTATTGTGATCAGCACGCACTCGGCCGAGATCTACGCCGGCTGGACCCGGCGGGGTGGCGCCGACGCCTTCCTCGAAAAAGACAAGGTCAGCGCCCTGCTGGTGCCTGTTATCCGTGAAATAATGGACCGGCAGAACAATGTGTAGTGTAACTACTACACTTTAATCAATGTTGGTACTATTGCCCGTTGCGCCGCCCGGGGCCAATTTTGCTCCAGGTTAAGGCCTTGATTTTATTCCTGTTTTGATCCCTTCCCCCCTACTGGTTTCAGGTTTACGGTTGGTGATTTATAGGTCAACCATAAACCTGAAACTTTTTGTACTTTTGCCCACCGAAATTTTGATTAACATTAACAGGCTCCTTCGCGCAGGTTGGCAGGTGGCCAATAGATTTGTTCTTTATCAGCAATTATGAGAAAATGTTTTGTAGCCGTAGCAGTTCTGCTACTGGCAATAGGTTCGCAGGCGCAGCATACAGATAGTACAGCCGTTCCGGGACCAGCAGCGCCCGCCCCTGTATCCGCATCCGTCAGCAAGAAAAAAGACTGGAGTAAAGTAAATCTGAATGGCCGCGCCAACGACCATTTCGTATTCCAGGCGGGTTATGACGGATGGGCCGGTGAAACTACCGGTATCCGTACCAAAGGCATCGGCCGGTTCCTGAACGTGTATTTCATGCTCGACCTGCCCTTTAAATCCGACCCCCGTTTCAGCGTGGGTATCGGCGCAGGCATAGGGTCCAGCAGCATCAATTTCAACAAAATGGAACCCCAGATCGCCGGCACCGGCGCCACCTTTGTGTTCAATGACATGGCAGATTCCACCACCTACAGCACCCGCTTCAAAAAGTTCAAGATGGTAGAGGCCTGGGCCGAAGCCCCTATTGAATTCCGCTGGGTGGCCAACCCCGAAAATTCCAATAAAAGCTGGAAAGCGGGAGTCGGTATCAAGATCGGCACCATGCTGAACGCCCATACCAAAGGCAAAAACCTTCAAAACAATGCCGGCCAGACCGTCAATTCATTTACCCTGAAGGAAAGCAGCAAACGTTATTTCAACTCCCTGCGCCTGGCAGCCACTGCCCGGGTCGGCTACGGTCCCTTTAACCTGTACATGGCCTACCAGGTCAACAGCCTGATCAAAGAAAATGTAGGCCCGCAGGTGCATCCGTATTCGATCGGGTTGCAATTCAGCGGCCTGTAACCAGGCCGCAGTTTATGGTTTGTGGTCTAAGGTTTATGGTTCGTTACACGTTCTTCAAACCTCCAACGAACCATAAACCTTAGACCACAAACCATAAACTTTTTGTTGTTCATTGATCGAGAAGCAAAAAATACTGGAAGACGAAAATTGCGTGCTGGTAGGCGTAGTGCAAAAAGACCAGACCGAGCAACAGGTAAAAGAATACCTGGAGGAGTTGTCGTTCCTGGCAGAAACCGCCGGCGCGCAAACCCGGAGCAAATTCATGCAAAAGCTGGCGCATCCCGACAGCAAAACTTTTGTGGGTAAAGGAAAGCTGGAAGAAATCAGGGATTATGTCACCGGCCGGGAGATCAACCTGGTGATTTTCGACGATGAGCTGACGGGGTCGCAGATACAGAATATCGAAAAGGTGCTGGGCGTGAAAACCATCGACCGCAGCGACCTGATCCTGGATATCTTCGCCCGCCGCGCCAAAACGGCGCAGGCAAAAACCCAGGTGGAGCTGGCACAATACCAGTACCTGCTCCCCCGGCTGAAAGGCATGTGGAAACACCTCGAACGCCAGGGCGGCGGCATCGGCACCCGGGGACCGGGTGAAACCGAAATCGAAACCGACCGCCGTATCGTCAAAGAAAAGATATCCCTGCTCCGCCGCCGCCTGGGCGAGTTCGACAAACAGGCTTATACCCAGCGCAAAGACCGGGGCGAGTTCATACGTGTGGCCCTGGTGGGCTATACCAATGTGGGCAAGAGCACGCTGATGAATATTCTTTCCAAAAGCGAGGTTTTCGCCGAAAACAAGCTCTTCGCCACGCTCGACACCACCACCCGCAAAGTGGTTTTCGACAATACACCTTTCCTGCTGAGCGATACGGTGGGCTTTATCCGCAAGCTGCCCCATCACCTGGTGGAAAGCTTCAAAAGCACCCTCGACGAAGTACGCGAGGCCGACATCCTGCTGCATGTGGTCGACCTGTCGCACCCTAATTACGAAGACCAGTACAATGTGGTTAACCGAACCCTGCAGGAGCTGAAAGTGACCGACAAGCCCGTTATCACCATTTTCAACAAGCTTGACCAGTATGAGAAAAACAGCTTCGACGAATGGCTGAGCGACGAGGTGAAAAACCAGTTGCTCGAAGAGCTGCACAACAGGTGGGAAAATGAAACCCTGGGCAACTGCGTGTTCGTTTCAGCATTGGAACGTCGGAACCTGGAAGGACTGCGGGCTACCATCCTTAATAAAGTGCGCCGTTTATACCGGGTGCGTTATCCGTATAAAACGGATTTTTTCGGGATCAGCCTCGACGAAGAACAATGACAATAAAAATAGCGGAAAGCGTGGCCGAACTGGGCTTCGACCAGCGCCGGGTAGTGCGGGTGCGGGCCGGCGATAAATACATCAGCATAGCCCTGGTGGGAGAACAACTGTTCGCGTTTGCAGATAAATGCCCGCATGCCGGCGGCTGCCTGTCGGCCGGATGGATGGACTCCCTCGGCAATATCGTATGCCCGCTGCACCGTTATAAATTCGATGTCGGCAACGGCCGGAACACAACGGGAGAAGGTTATCACCTGAAAAGATGGCCGGTGCTGGAAAACGAAGATGGTATATTCGTTATTTTCAATTGAATAAACAGTATATTTAATAATACCCACTCCACTTCTTTCTTTAATATTTTGGTTCTTTTGCGTCAACTTTAATAAGTTTTTGCTAATTTGTTAACGCCTTTTAACAATAGCTAAAACTAACGATTATGCACTTTACGCGACTAGCGTGCAGAGCCATGCCTGTGCTCTGCCTGCTATTTTCCTTTCTCTTCTCCCAGGCACAAAACCAGACAGTTACCGGAAAAGTCTTCAATGACGCAGACAGGAAACCCATTCCGGGTGTCACTGTAACTGTCAAGGGTACCAAAACGGCGACAGTTACCAACGAAGACGGCTCTTTTACTCTTCGGGGGCTGGATCCCGGCGCCGTTCTGCAATTCACGAGTGTGGGATTTCAGTCGATCGAAGTGGCCGCTTCGCGCGCCGACATGGTTTCCATGAAATCATCTGAAAGCATCATGTCAGAACTGGTAGTGGTAGGTTATACCAGCCAGAAAAAAAGAGACATCACCGGTGCGGTATCGGTGGTGGATGTAGAGCAGATGAACAAGCAGCCGGCGCCGACTGTAACCGACAAGTTGCAGGGCCAGGTATCAGGTGTTACCATTACCACTTCAGGTTCGCCTGGTGAGCCGCCCCGCTTCCGTATCCGCGGCTTCAACAGCTTAACGGGTAGCAACGACCCGCTGTTTGTGGTAGATGGCGTACCAACTACTTCCATTACCGATATCAACCCGAATGATATCGCGACCATGCAGATTCTGAAAGATGCAGGCGCCGCCTCTATTTATGGCTCGCGCGCATCCAATGGGGTTGTGATCCTGACTACCCGCCGCGGAAAGGGTAAAACCAGGATCTCTTACGACGGATTTTATGGCACACAGCAGCCAAAAATCAACAATCCCTACCACATGCTGAGCCCCATTGACCAGGCTAACCTGAAATGGATGGCATTGAAAAATACGGCTGATCTGGCGGGTATCCCTGTCGCATACAGCGATGCATTGTACGGCAGCGGCTCATCACCCGTGCTGCCAGACTATATTCTGCCGGTCGGAAAGATGGAGGGCGACCCCGCGGTAAATCCTTCCTTGTACTATGTAAATCCCAATTATACAGACCAGGCGGACTATGCGAAATTCTACCGCATCACAAAAGCAAACAAGGCAGGTACCGACTGGATGAGTGAGATATTCAACCCGGCGCCCATCCAAAGCCATAACATCAGCGCTTCAGGCGGCAGCGAACAGGGAAGTTACCTGTTCAGCATGAATTACTTTAACCAACAGGGCGTTTTGTCAAACACGTACAACAAGCGTTATACACTCAGGTCGAACAGCCAATACAATTTCAACAAAAACATTCGCATCGGTGAGAACCTGGCTTATTCCATCATCGACAACCCCCGCATAACCATCCTCGACGAAGGCAATGCGGTAAGCATGGCCTATCGCCAGCAACCGATCATTCCCGTCTACGATATTATGGGTAATTATGCCGGCACTTTCGGGCCTACGGGCCTGGGACAGGCAACCAACCCCGTAGCGGCCCGTCAACGTACGGCTAACAACAAAGGGTTGGGAAACCGCCTGTTCGGCAACGTATTCGGTGAAGTGGATTTCCTGAAACATTTCACCTTCCGCACCAGTTTCGGCGGTGAATATTTCTCTTTCCGGGGCAACTGGTTCGACTATCCGACTTATGAAAACCAGGAAAACGGATCTACCAATGCTTATAATGAGAATTCAGGATCCGGCTTTAATTGGACATGGACAAACACGGTTACATATACCCAAAGCTTTGGTGAGCATAACATAAAATTGCTGGCCGGTACCGAAGCTTATAACGAACGTGGCAACATGTTACAGGTGAAAAACACCGACTATTTCTCCTTTGATCCCGACTACACCTCCATGATAACAGGTGCCGGCAACCCTACGGTCAATACAGATGGAACGGATAAATGGTCTGCTTCTCTCTATTCACTCATTGCACGCCTGGACTATAATTTTGCAGGGAAATACCTCATAGGCGCTACCATTCGCCGTGATGGTTCTTCCAAATTTGCACCGGCGAACAAATATGGCGTGTTCCCCGCCTTTAGCGCAGCCTGGCGTCTTTCTGATGAGCAGTTCCTGAAGGGTCTCAGTTGGCTGAACGACCTGAAGCTGCGTGGAAGCTGGGGTATTATGGGTAACCAACTGGGGCTTGCGGCCAATAACCAGTTCACCACGTTTGCATCCGGCCGCAGCTCTTCTTTTTATGATGTGAATGGTACCAGCAACTCGCTGATTCTCGGCTTCCAGCAAGGTCGTTATGGAAACCCCAACGCCAAATGGGAGGCGCAAAAATCAAGCAACATCGGTTTTGATGCGACACTCTGGAACCGCGCACTTGAAATCAGTGCCGATTACTATGTGAAAAGCGTGTCAGACATGCTCTACCCCGTTACCCTTCCTGGAACTGCGGGTGCCGCCGATGTACCTTATGTGAACGTTGCCAAAATGCGTACTGCCGGTTTGGACCTGAGTCTCGGCAGCCATTTTGACGTTAACAAAGACCTTGGCTTCGATATTACCGCCACCGTCACCACGTTCAAAAACAAGATCCAGTACATAGCCGATGGTAATACCTATTTCGAAGACCAGGGCCGTCGTTTTAACAGCGGCGGTATTATCCGGAACATGGTGGGCGAATCGATGAGCTCGTTCTATGGCTACAAAATTGTAGGTTTCTGGAACAGCCAGGCAGAGATCGATGCCGCCAACGAAGTGGCACGCAAAGCCACCAATAATCCCGACGCCGTTTACCAGACAGATGCTGCCGTGGGCCGCTTCCGGTACGACGACAAAGGCGCTGGTATCGTTACCGCCGACAGCCGCCAGATACTCGGCAGCCCCAACCCTGATTTCGCTTATGGACTCAATCTCGGCGGTCAATGGAAAGACCTGGATTTCAGCTTTACTTTCTACGGTGTTTCGGGTGCGCAGGTTTGGAACCAGGTTCGCTGGTGGACCGACTTCTATCCTTCTTTCGCAGGGGGCAAAAGCCAAACAGCACTCTATGATTCCTGGAGGCCGGATCACATGAACGCAAAAGCGCCTATCCAGGAAAACGCGGGCTCTTTCAGCACGAACGGTGCGCCCAACTCTTATTATGTAGAGAACGGCTCCTACCTCCGCCTGCGTAACATGCAAATAGGTTATTCTTTTAACGGTGAGTGGACAAAGAAACTGGGCATCAGCCGCTTCCGGGCCTACGTGCAGGGGGTAAACCTCTTTACCATTACCAAATATTCGGGAATGGATCCGGAAATCGGGGGCGGAGACGCGAATTCCTTCGGTGTTGATGAAGGTGCTTATCCCGTTGTTAAACAGTTCCTGCTGGGAATTAACCTGAGCTTCTAACCGAATAGAGAAAACATCAAAAGCAAAGTCATGAAAAAAACAAAATATCTCATTACCTGTTCGGTTCTGCTGGCCGTCAGTATTACACTGGACTCCTGCAGTAAATCTTTCCTGGAAAAGCCGTTGCTGGGCGCCCTTACCGAACCGGTGCTCGCCAATGAAAAAGGAGTAACGGCCATCCTGATAGGCGCCTATGCGGCGCTCGATGGGCAAAACGTGGGCGGCGGCACCTGGGAGTCATCCCCTACCAACTGGATTTATGGTTCCGTAGCCGCCGGCGATGCCCATAAGGGCTCCGACGCGGGTGACCAGCCACCAATCAACTTAATAGCCACCGGCCAGTCAAACCCTTCAAATGGCTTTTTTAATGCAAAGTGGAGAGCCAACTATGAAGGCATCAACCGTTGTAACAACGTATTGATAGTGGCTGAGCAGGCGACCGACATCAGTGCTGAAACAAAAACAACATTGATTGCCGAAGCCCGTTTTTTGCGTGGTCACTATTATTTTGACCTGAAAAAAATGTTCAACATGGTGCCGTGGATCGATGAAACGACCACTGATATGAAAACGCCCAACAATGTTGACATCTGGCCTAATATCGAAGCAGACTTCAAGTTCGCCTACGAGAACCTGGGCGGTACAGCCCCCGCTGTAGGACGGGTAAATAAATGGGCGGCAGGCGCTTACCTGGCCAAGACCCTGGTTTACCAGAAGAAGTTTTCAGATGCGATTCCGGTTTTCACCGACGTAATCAACAATGGTACTAACTCCAAGGGAGACAAATACGGGCTGCCCGACAGGTTTGAAGACAACTTCGACCCCGCACAAAAGAACAATAAGGAAACCGTATTTGCCGTGCAAATGGTGGCGAATGCAGGCACAGGAGATATCTCCAGCGGCAACGCCGGGGAAATGCTGAATTTCCCTTATGGAGATAGCCCCTTTGGCTGCTGTGGATTCTATCAGCCTACTTTCGACCTGGTAGATTCTTACAGAACCGATGCCAATGGCTTGCCTTATCTGGACACCTACAACAGCGAGGTGGTTAAGAGCGACCAGGGTATTGAATCAGACGCAGCCTTCACCCCTTACACAGGCGCTTTGGATCCACGCCTTGACTGGACTGCCGGCCGCCGCGGTATTCCTTATAAAGACTGGGGTAACCATCCTGGTAAAAAATGGATCCGCGACCAAAACTTTTCAGGCCCCTATGCACCGAAGAAAAATGTGTACTGGCAGGCCACCCAAGACACTTACAGCGACCGCATCTCCTGGGCTCCCGGCTCCGCGATCAATATTCATATCATCCGATTTGCCGATGTGCTGCTGCTGGCCGCCGAGGCCGAAGCACAGGCTGGCTCTCTTACCACCGCCATGGATTATGTAAACCGGGTTCGTGAACGGGCCGGCAAAAAAGAATCGGCCGTGTATACCTATGTAGACAACAGCGCGCCGCTCAAAGGCTTTACCACTACCCCGGCAGCCAATTACAATGTGAAAACCTACCCCACCGGCTCCCCGGTTTTTGCTTCCAAAGAAAGCGCCTTAAAAGCCATCTATTTTGAAAGGAAGCTGGAGCTGGCTATGGAAGGCCACCGTTATTTCGATCTTGCCCGCTGGGGCATTGCCGCTACAGAGATCAATAAGTTCTATGCATTCGAAAAGCAATTTACCAGCGATATTCTGCAAGGCAATTTCACCAGTGGCAGGAATGAATATTTCCCCATTCCGCAGGCACAGGTTGACCTGAGCACAAAAAATGGAGAAATCACACTGACCCAAAATCCGGGATATCAATAGTAGACCCGACCAATGGTCAACCCGGTTCGATAAAAAGAGAACGGCTTCATTGCGGAGCCGTTCTCTTTTTTTATTTTACATACAACAACCATCAACTGTCGTCATGCGATCTGCCTGCCAATACCCGGGCTTTATTTTATTTGCTTCACTGGTCGCCTTGTTACAGGCCTGCACCAGCCACAGCCCCGAAGCCACCCGTTTCAGCCTGCTACCTGCCAATGAAACCGGTATCGCTTTCGCCAACACCATCACCGAAAACGACAGCACCAATATTCTCGACTTCGAGTACACCTTCAATGGCGGCGGCGTGGCCGTGGCCGATTTCAACAACGATGGCAGGGAAGACCTCTACTTTACCGCCAGCATGGGCAGCAACGCGCTCTACCTCAACAAAGGCAACTGGCAGTTTGACGATATTACTGCCGCTGCGGGCGTGAGCGGCGAAGGCCGCTGGTGCACCGGCGTTTCTACCGTCGATATCAACAACGACGGATGGATGGATATCTACGTCTGCACCTCCCGGTACAACGATCCCCGGCAAAGAAAAAACCTGCTTTACATAAACCAGGGCATCGCCACCGGTAACGAGCAGCCAGGTATTCCCCGTTTCAAAGAAGCCGCCGCCGAATATGGGCTCGCCGATACCAGTTTCAGCACCCAGGCCACTTTCTTCGATTACGACAACGATGGCGACCTCGATATGTACCTGCTGGTTGCCGATAAAATGCAGAACGGTTACCAGCCGAATACTTACCGCACCAAAATAACCGACGGTTCCACCGCCGGCCGCGACCGCCTGTACCGGAACGACAACGGCCATTTTACCGAAGTAGGAAAAGAAGCGGGTATACTGCTTGATGGCTTTGGTCTTGGCGTAACCGTAACCGATATCAACCGCGACGGTTACAAAGACATCTATGTAAGCAACGATTATCTCTCGAACGACCTGCTCTGGATCAATGAAGGCAACGGGCATTTCGTGAATGCCGCGCCGGTTTCGTTTAAGCATACCAGTTATAGCGCCATGGGCAACGATGTGCAGGACATCAACAACGACGGCCTCGCCGATATTGTTACGCTCGACATGCTGTCGAAAGACAACTACCGCAAAAAAACCATGTCGCCCCCCGGCAACTATACCAACTATATCTACAACGATTTCTACGACTACGACTACCAGTTTGTACGCAACACCCTCCAGCTCAACCAGGGCTCTCGCCTTGACACCCTCGCGGGTACCGGCCGGAAAAAACAGCGCCTGCCCGTTTTCAGCGAAGTCGGGCTGCTGGCCGGCATCGCCGAAACCGACTGGAGCTGGACGCCCCTGCTGGCCGACTTCGACAACGACGGCTGGCGCGACCT
>JBDHYM010000008.1:0-38292 GCA_039811405.1 Flavihumibacter sp.
TGGCTGCCCGCATCGACTTTTAAGGTCGTGAATTCGCTGATCGGCCTGGAAACAGGCGTAGTAAAAGACGACAGCACCGTAATTCCATGGGATGGTATCAGCCGGCCGGTTGCCGATTGGAACCAGGACCTGAGCATGTACCGGGCTTTCCGGCTGTCGGCCGTACCGTGGTTCCAGGAACTGGCACGGCGCATCGGCCAACCGCTGATGCAGCATTGGATCGATACACTGGGATACGCCAAGGGCTTTGGCAAAACGACCATCAGCAAGATTGACACTTTCTGGCTCGACAACAGTATGAAAGTGACGCCCGACGAACAACTGGGACTGGTGAAGCGGCTGTATTTCAGCCAGCTGCCTTTCCAGCACCGTACGCAGGAGATCGTTTGCCGGATGATGCTTATGGAAGACAACGCCAATTACAGGCTGGCCTATAAAACCGGCTGGGGCCATGCCGAAAATGGCGACTCGATCGCCTGGATTATCGGGTGGGTGGAAGAGAATAAACACCCTTATTTCTTCGTTCAGCAGTTTCGCTGCACCGATCCGGCGGCCGATGTGGCGGCGATTCGCATCGACATCCTGAAAAAGAACCTGGCAGCCCTGGGTTTCCTGCAGGGCAAGCGCTAAGCTGGCGTTCTTTTTGATGACAAATGAAAAATACAAAACCGACCCTTGTATAGATTAGAAAATAGCTGGCTCCTGTTATTGTTGCTCGCAATACCGGCGGGAGCGCTGTTGTACCTGTTGTTGATGCGCTGGAAAAAGAAAGTGCGGGCGAAGATGGGCGACGGCAAGCTGGTAGACCAGCTTACCCGCAGTTACGCTCCTGTTAAATTTTTGTGGAAATCAATACTGGCGCTGATGTCGCTGGCCCTCTTATCGCTTGCTGCGGCGAACCCGCAACTGCGCGGTAAACCGGCACCGCAAACCAAAAAAGGGCTCGACGTTATGATCCTGCTCGACGTGAGTAAAAGCATGCTGGCGCAAGACATCAAGCCCAATCGCCTGGAACGGGCCAAATACCTGGTCAGTACGCTGATCGATGAGCTGGGTGATAACCGGATCGGCCTGGTCTGGTTCGCGGGCCGCGCCTATATGCAAATGCCGCTGACCACCGATCTGGGGGCGGCGAAAATGTACCTGCAGAATGCCGGCCCCGATGCCGTGCCCACCCAGGGAACGGTAACCGGTGAAGCCTTGCGGCTGGCGGGCACCGCTTTTAACAACAAGGAAAAAAAATACAAAGCGGTGATCCTGGTTTCAGATGGTGAAGACCACGACCCCGAAGCCCTGAAAGTGGCGCGGCAACTGGCAGCCAGTGGTGTTATGATCAATACGGTGGGTGTTGGCTCGCCCGATGGCGCCACGATTTTTGACCCCGAAACGAAAGATACAAAGCGTGATGCGGAAGGCAATACCGTCATTACTAAGCTGAATGAAGCCGCTTTGCGCGAGCTGGCCGCCACAGGCAATGGGGTGTATATCTACCTGCAGGATGCTGCAGCGGCTGCGCGCAGCCTGCGCAACCAACTGGCAACGATTGAAAAGAAAGACCTGGAAGACGATTCCAACATAGAATTTGTTACGTATTACTATTACCTGGCAGGCGCCGCCTTGCTATTGTTGCTGTGGGAACTGTTTGTTTCAGAAAGAAGAAAAACCGGCTTACCGGCCCGTGTAAGCGCAAAACCGGCCCGATCATGAAGAGAACGGTCATAACTGTATTTTGCTTGCTGACCGGGGCGCTGGTCTTCGCACAGCAGGCCGCCGTGCGGGAAGGGAACCTGCTGTATCGTGAGGGCAGGTTTGATGACGCTGTAAAAAAATACGACGAGGCCATTGCCGCCGATCCGGCCGATCTAACGGCCAGCTATAACCGGGCCAATGCACTCGCCAAAAAAGGCGATAAGGCGGCCGCGCGCGACGAATACAACAAGCTGCTGGAAAAAGCCGGCACGCTGCAAAGCAATAATAGCTTACGAGAAAGAGCGCTTTATGATCGCGGCGTGCTGGAGCAGCAGGAAAAGCAACTGGCCGAGAGCATCCGGTCGTGGAAAGATGCGCTGAAGCTGGATCCGGCCGATACGCTGGCGCGCGAGAACCTGCAGAAAGCCCTCCGCGAAAAAAAGCAGCAGGATGCGCAGCAGCAACAGCAGCAAAAACAGCAGCCGAAAGACAAAAAAGACCAGAAACAGCCTCCTCCTCCCCAAAGCAAGCTGAACCAGAAGCAGGTAGAGCAACTGCTTAAGGCGCTGGAACAAAAGGAGAAAGAAGTGCAGAAAAAAATGCAGCAGCGCACCGGCGCTCCCAATCAGCCCGATAAAGACTGGTAAACCCTAATTTTGCCCCTTAGAAACAGTATTCCATGGAATTGTACAGCGCCTCGCTGACCAGCTATAAAAGACTCATAACCCGCGAAGTAAAGATCGGTGATCTGCTGCTGGGCAACGGCCATCCGTTGCGGATCCAGACCATGACCACCACCGATACCATGGATACCGACGCAACGGTGCAGCAATCCATTCGCTGTATCGAAGCAGGTGCGGAGCTGGTGCGAATCACAGCGCCCAGCAAAAAAGAAGCCGAGAACCTGAAACTGATCCGTGACCGGCTGCATCGGCTCGGCTATACAACACCGTTAGTGGCAGATATCCATTTTACGCCGAATGCGGCAGAGATCGCCGCACGTATCGTGGAGAAGGTGCGCGTGAACCCAGGCAATTATGTAGATAAGAAAAAATTCGAGCAGATCGAATATACCGATGCAGAATACGCCGAAGAGATCGAGCGCATACGGGAGCGGTTTACACCCCTGGTGAAAATCTGTAAGGAATACGGCACGGCGATGCGTATCGGCACCAATCACGGTTCGCTGAGCGACCGGATCATGAGCCGCTATGGCGATACACCCATGGGTATGGTGGAAAGCGCGATGGAGTTTCTGCGTATCTGCCGCAACGAGTCTTACCACCAGGTGGTGCTGAGCATGAAGGCATCGAACCCGCAGGTAATGGTACAGGCTTACCGCTTGCTGGTACAACAGATGCACAATGAGTTTGATGAATTATATCCCCTGCACCTGGGGGTGACCGAGGCAGGCGATGGCGAGGACGGGCGTATCAAATCGGCCATCGGCATCGGCAGCCTGCTGGAAGACGGCATTGGCGATACGATCAGGGTATCGCTTACCGAAGACCCTGAGTTTGAAATACCGGTATGTAAAGACCTTCGGGCGCGTTATGAAAGATTTACCGGTGATGAACACCCGAAAAACGAATTGCCGCCGGCACCGGTGGCAAACCTGGGTTATTCCCCGTTCCAGTACCAGCGGCGACACAGTTTCCCCGTCGGTAACATCGGCGGAAAACAAGTGCCGGTGGTAATCGCTGATCTGAGCCGGGTGGAAAAGATTGCACCGGCCGACCTGTCGGCTATTGGTTACCGGTACGACGCGGAACTGGATAAATGGCATATAGCCGATGCTGCTGCCGATTACCTGTTTACCGGCCACCAGTTGCTGGATTTTGCATTGCCCGGTACGCTGAAACAGGTGGTCTATCCGGCTGCCTGGGAGCTGGCGGGCGGAAACGCATCTGCCCTGCTGCCCTTGTTCCACGACAGTGGCTTTGCCGCGGCCACACAACGCTCGGCCACACTGAATTTCGTTATGGTTGATGCGTTCAATGCCGACAGCCCCGGCCCCTTTGCCTATCAGTCGGCCTGGGCCAATGACCCTACTGTAGTGGTATGTGCTGCCAGCACCCGTCAAAGTGCCATGCAGTGCGTGCGGCGGTTGTTTATGGCTTTTCACGAAAAGTCCATTTATAACCCGGTTGTGCTGGTGACCGACAGCCACCGGCAAACACCCGATGAGCACCTCATTCATTTTGCCACCGAAACCGGCGCATTGCTGCTCGACGGCCTCGGCGATGGCATCTGCCTTGGTTTCGCGAATGAACAACCGATGGAGAATGTACAGGTGAGCGGACGAACCTACCTACCTGTTCGCAACCAGTATGAGTTTGCCAACAATACCGCTTTTTCCGTTCTGCAGGCCACCAGAACGCGTATCTCCAAAACCGAATATATTTCCTGCCCAAGTTGCGGTCGTACGCTTTTTGACCTGCAGGAGACCACCGCCCGCATCCGGGCAGTCACCAATCACCTGAAGGGCGTGAAGATTGCCATCATGGGCTGTATTGTAAACGGCCCGGGCGAAATGGCCGACGCCGACTTCGGGTATGTAGGCTCGGGGCCAGGTAAGATCACCTTGTACAAGGGAAAAGAAGTGGTTAAGCGAAACGTGGACAGTGCCGTAGCGGTAGACGAGCTGATTGGCTTATTGCAGGAAAACGGCGTGTGGGTAACTGCACCCGCCGCTGCGGTAACCGGGTAAGCAGCAGCGATTGTTATGTCGCTAGCGCCGCAGCACAGCTCGCTGGTAGCTGCGAACGCCGTAAGAACGCACTTTCGGAATGGTAGAGTCGGCACCCCCTGTAATGGCGATGGGCTTTTCCTGGATATTGTAGAATTCCACCACGAGGCTGTCGCCCTCCAGCGCGTAATTGTTGACGATGGTATTGCCTTCAACCGTGAAGCTGCCCGTGAGCCGCGGACCAATTTCGAAAAGATCCAGCACAATGCTGTTGTGTTCGTCCACCAGCCAGTGTCCTTTGTTTTTATCGAAAGGCTTGAGGATATAAGGCCTGCTGTCTTTATTGCCTTCGCCGTAAACTAGGTGCCAGGAATATTGATCAGCACTGTCGGTTTTTTCGATCAGCAACTGCATGGGAACAGTTTGTCGTTTTTGTTTCCCCTGGTACCATGTCATATTTCCTTTCCACTTCCCGAGCCAGGTTGCTGGAAAAGAAGCGACGTTTGCCCGTTGCAGCGCTGTGGCGCCGGACGGGGAAAGCCGTTTGCCGGGCGAAAAACCCGCCATCGCCATTGCCAGGAAAATAAACACCATCTGCTGCATACCGGTTCTTTTGAACGACCAAGATAAAAAAAGGCCGCCGCACTGCCAGCGGCGACCTTTGCCATTCATGATAAACCGTAAACGTAAAAAACCCTAACAACAGATTTTATAGCCTGATCTCGGCGGTAACAGTCATGTTTCTTCCATCAGAGGGCCATATGCCGGGGCCGGGATACATAGTAGGCCTTTTGGTAAAATATTGTTTATTGGTCAGGTTGTTGGCCTGTATGCTTACCTGGAGATGGTTGCTGAACCGGTAACGGGCGTTCATATCGATGAGACCATATGAAGGCACCAGGCCGACAGTGCCGGTTGCATTCGGTTTCTCCGTGTTCAGCGCATCTGCATAGGTGCGGGACGTGTAATGGTAAGATCCCGAGATGCTGGCGTTCCTGTACCGGAAGCTGACGCCGTTACGGGTGATCAGGTCAGGCGCCGACTCTACCCGGTTGCCTTTAATGTTCAGGTTATTGTTACCTGACTTAACGGCGGCATTGGTATAACGGGCATGCATGATCGAAGTAGAGGTGAATGCCGACAGGGCTGAATGGGCGCCCAGCCGCCAGTCGTGCTGTACATAGATTTCGGCGCCCGAGGTCACTGCATCGCCGATATTGGTGCGATAGGTGATAATATCGCCATTGGGTTCGGTGAGCACCAGGGTGCCGAATTTATCCTGGTAGCTAAGCAGGAACCCGGTTATATCCCAGCGAAGCGAACCGCTGTTACCCCTGAAGCCAAGCTCTGCATTGTATCCTTTCGAATCTTTGATGTTCGGGTCGACCTTTTCATATACTGAAGAGGGGACAAGGTCTTTGAACAGCATCGGCCGGTAAGCCTGGCTGATGCCGCCATAGACCTCGGTACGACTGCCGGATTTGTAAGAAACATTGACGCCGAGAAGCGGGAAATGGTGTTTGATATTGACGGGAAACTGGTCTTCCGGGTAATAAGACACGAAACCGGTCATACGGGTTTCACCCATTTCCAGCCGGGCGCCCAGGTTAACGGAGAGATTGCGCAACACCTGGAAACGGTTCTCGGCAAAGAGCGCAACATTTTCTGTTTTGAAATGCATGTCGCGACCCCATCCCGGCTGCACCAGGGTCAGGTCGAAGTCTGACCCGGTGGTGCCGACACCCAGTTGGGTGCGATGCAGGTTGTTGTGCATGTATTGCACGCCGGCGGTGACCGTATTCATCCGTTTTCCGAAGAAATAATTCTGCAATACACGCAGTTCGGTCGTGTACGAATTGAACCGGTCTATATCCACCTGCCGGTTGTTGTAGTTGTTGGTGGCAAGGTTGATGCTGTCTTTAATATTCAGCGGTTTATCGAACATAACGCTGTTGCGCCGGCCGAGCACGGCCGAGCTGACCAATTGTAACTGTGTTTGCGGCGCCACATACCAGTTCAGGTTAACGGAAGGGACATGGATATCGGGGTTGAAATAGTTCCGGCTGCGACTTGCCTGCCGCGGATCAGCATTGAACATAGAATCGTTCAGCATGCCGGGAATACGGTAAATGTATTCAGACCGGGCCCAGTCGACTTTTACATTGAATTTTTCGGAAGGCGCGAATAGCAGCGATACACCTTCGGCCTCCGAGTCGGTGTGCTCTACATCGCGGTAGCCATTGCGCGACTTACGCTGGAAATAGGCGTAATACCGGAACTTGCCCACGGTGCCGCCAACGGCATTATAGCTGCTGAGCAATCCAAACGAGCCGGCGCTGTTGATCGATTCGAAGCTGAAAGGCCGGGTGCTGTCGCCCTGCTTGGTCACATAGTTGAGCATGCCGCCAAACTGCGCGCCGTATTGCAGGGAACCCGTACCGCGTACCAGCTCGATTTTCTCGATGCTTTCCATCGGCATGCTGAAATGGCTGGCGGGGTACCCGTACATGTCGGAATTGGTAATGATGCCGTCGCGGCGGATATTGAACTCCCAGCCCCGATGCGGATCGAGCCCCCGCGCGGAGATGTTTACCTGGTTACCCGATCCATCCATATCATAAACGAATATGCCGGGTATCTTAGCGAAAAGCTGCCGGCCGATCTTATTGGACAGATCGGCCGGGATTTCCCGGAGCGAGAGCGATTCCGACTTTTTACCGCCAAAAATATACGTGCCGCGGGTATCGGGAAGGCTTTCCTGGATTCCCTGCCTGAGAAAGGAGGTGATGGTTACGCTATCAAGCGTTTTTACCGAATCCTCATGAGTCTGCGCATATAGCACCCCGTTGGTCAGCGCCAGCGCGGTCAATAGTATTGAAATCTTTTTTGTCATCTTACTTTTATCTGTTGCTAGTTTATTCAGCACCGTCGGTTTTAGCTCTTTCGATGGCATAACCGCCTACTTTTTTACCCACTTCCAGGCCGGTTTGACAATCGGCGAGATAATGGATACCACCATATACCCTCGACATTGATGCTTCCTGGGCCATATCGGCAAAAACCTGTGCCTTGGCCGGCAGCAGGTGACCGAGTACGGCGGCGGCTGCTCCGCTGAAAGTAGAGTGGCCGCTGATATAGGAGGGGAAGTTGGGAATGCCGGTAAGTGTTTTGATGGCGGGATTGAGCTGAGTGGGGCGGGGGTTGTAATAGAAATATTTAACGTCCCAGCAAACAATGGCCGCATCGAACAATGTCATGTTCAGGAGCGCCATGTTGCGTGCCCACCGTACCTCGCTGAGGTCTTGTTTAATGAATTCATCAGCAGCGATCGCATCCCAGTGGCCCGGCGGTGTATATGTGCCTGCGCCATCGGCCCAGAAATGAACGATGCGGATTCGTTCGCGGCTGGGATTCTTGATATAGTTATACACGTCGAGGGTTTCCTGTTTCATTTTTTCGCTTTCCACTGCGGGCGGCGGGCCGGGGCGAAGTGCAATCACGCCCAGGGAGTCGATCAGGAAAGAACGCACTTTGCCGAATCCAGGCAGCATGGGAGGCCGCTTGGGCACTTCAAAGCTGTACCAGGGTACTTCGCCGCGAGCCAGGCAGTCGTTTTCCAATGCAGCCCAGGAAGCCTGGTTGCCGCCTGCCGTACCAGCCCTGTCGCCCCTGGCCCGGGTGGCAAACTTCTGGGCCACAGCCTTACCAAGCGCCTGCCCGGCTTCCAGGTCGCTGCGCACGTTGGCGCCGCTTAATATCCGGGCCTGCATATGTTCCTGCGCGCGTTGGTTGATGTAATCCTGGTCGGCCGGGAAAAGCAGTTTGAGTAACTCTACGGCCGCGCCTGCCACCACCGCATCTTCAGACGGATAAGACGGCAGGTCGTTCTTGGGGATTTTCACATTCAGGGTGCTGTCTGCCTTGTAAGGCGCTTTCCGGTTGTATATCGCCTTATAGTGATAAGCGGCGATCAGCGCATCGTATTGCGCGGCGGCTACGTAAGCATATGCCCGTGCTGCATACGGCGGATTGGCGAAGGGAAAAATGGGGTAAGCGAGCGGGTTGGTAGAGCTTGGGGCCGGATAAGTACCGTCGTCGTTCTGGTAAGGAGGCAGGTTTCTTTTCGACACCAGTTCGCGCATGATCTCGTTCCAGCGCAATACGGCGCCGGCGCTCCAGTATTTCACCAGGGCCGCTTCGTCAGACGTGTAGTCGGCCTGCGCTGCTTTGATCTCATTCACCTGCGCGATATAGTCGGGATTGGTAACGGCGATGGGCGCCGCTACGGGAAATTCTTCATTGCTGGCCAGGAGATAGGGCTTCCATTCGCCGGCATCGCCGTCGGCCACCTGGGGCATCAGGGCCGGGATATTGGCCGTACGGTCATAAATATCTTTCGAGCAGCCACCCAGCAACAGGGCGCCGAAACAGGCGGCTATGGTGCTATATTTTGTCAGTTTCTTCATGGTTTTCGTTTTTATTGCTGGTGCGTATTGTCTTTATGTGCCGCACGGGCGGTTTTTTGGGTATAGAAGGCATAGAAAATACCGCCGCTGAAAGTGGTAGCCTTTCCTACATTGCGGCTCTCCAAAAAATAATGATCATTGATACGGAGGCCGTTGAACGTATAACCGACATTCCCGATAAAGCTCAGGTTGGTGTGTTGCTTCAGGGTGTATTTAACGCCGGCGCCTACTACGCTGGCGTTCATCTGGTTGCTGGGAAAGGGCATATTGTTGCGGGTAATATCGAAGCCGCCGATGGTATGCATGCGGGTCAGGGAGGCTTCTGCAATAAGGTACCGGCCCCGGTAGCCCGCCTTCAGTTGGAAGGTGGATACATTGGGCATTTTCACTTCATTGCTGTTGTGGTTGTGGGTGTCGAAGTAGTCAGGCCGGTCGAGCTTTATGTTGTTGCGGTAGGTATAGGCGCCCCAGAGGGTGGTAAACCAGCGCTTGTATTTGTAATCTGCCATCAGGCGGCCGGTAAAGGTGGTGCTGCCCAAGCCGATCGAAAATGGCAGAAAGTCGATTACATAGTTTTGAAGCGGTGTGGAGAAGCCGCCGATTGCGTACAACGCCAGCTTGCTTTTTTGATTAAAGGCGTGGTTGACGCCGCGCCATTTGATGTTGGCTGAAATGTCTTGCACGCCTTTCATGCCGTGCAGGGTGCCGGCAGATGCGTGTGTCCACACATAAGGCGCGCCGGCCATAATATTCAGGTTGTCGGTAATGCCGTAAGTGGCCATGTACAGTACCGATTGGGTGGTGACCGTTCCCAGGTTGAGGTTATTTCTTTTGAGTGTGCCCTCCCAGTATTCGTCCCAGGCAGAATGGCTGTATAAGAAACCAGAACAGAACTGGCTTTTATTCATCAGGATGGCATCTGTTTCGGTTTGCGCCTCAACCCGGCAGGTCGAAGCCAGAATGGCTCCCGCCAAAAGACAGGCGGGCAGGTATTTGAAAAACATGCATAGCAGTTAGAAGGTTAAAACGACTGTATGCCCATGCCCGGGAAGCCCGGATTGCTGCAGTCGAGCTTCCCGGGACGGTACATACATTTTTTATAAACGATTAATTCACGAGAAAGCCGACGCCAGCGGGGGCCTGTCGGGTGTGCTCAGGAAGCAGACAGGGAGCCTGTCGGAAAAGTCAAGATAGGAATGTTGTACAACCGTGAACACGGGCTCATAGCCATATACGGTTGCTGTCGAAATATAGTCGGGCAGAATGTTTTTCAGGCTGATGACGGGTTTGGCGGGTGCCGGCTTGCCATCGGCCTGCTGCAGGTCGTTTACCAATTGAAAGAAAGCATCGCGTGCATTGCTGATATGGGTGATCTGCTGGTTACGGATGCAGCGCATCTCCAGCGAATCGTTGTAAATCCTTTTTTCGACGTACTGGTATTCGTGGCCGTCGATATTGATATTCCCCTTTACCCGTTCAAAAATGGGAGAGTTGGTATAATACGGGAGATTGGTGACAGGTATTTTGATCGTGATAAGATTGGCTTCGTCGTAATCATCAATGTCGAGGCGGGCATTCATGGCCTGGTTGCTTTGCGCTTCCATATAGCCGAAGAAAAGGCGATAGCCTACCCAATTAAAAAGCAGTAGTGCCGTAAGCAGTATGGCAGCCAGTTTCTTCACGCCGGGCAAAGTAGGAAATTTTTTTTAAATATTAAAAATCGCTGCCGGCGCCGCCCCCACCAAAGGAGCCCCCTCCGAACCGGGTTGCTTCGTCCCCGGTTGCGGGCACAGGCAGCCTGCTCATGGCGATCAGGGAAGCCGGAACCAGGAGGCCATCGTTCTGAATACCAGGCTCATACACAAAATGCGCCGACTTTTTCTGCTGTAACCACAGAATAAGCCAGGCGGTGATGCAAATCAATGCCATTCCCAGCAAAATGGCGCCCGTTGCCGGATCGAGCACGCTCAGGTAGCGATGATAAAAATACCCGAGGGTGAGGATCGCCGCCATCGCCACCCGTATCCAGGCGCCCGAGGCCCGCCGGATGCCATAAAGTAATATGCCGAAAGGGAAAAGAATGGTCCAGGCCCATAAAAATAACATCCATGCCATGGGAGCCTCTCCCGGTCCGCCTGCTCCGTAGCCGGGATAATGGGTGGTCACATAAGTATGATCATGCAGGGAGGCATAGATGGCTGCTACCGTAGCAATACGGGCCCATAGCAGGCAACCGGCATGGTAAGGCCATTTCCCTTTAGCGGAGAGCCTCGTAAAAAAATAAAGAAGCGCGGCCATGGCCACCGCCGCCAGCAGGTAAGCATACAGCGGAATACCCCATTCGGGAAATAGCGACCAGATAAAAAACCAACTGCTTACAGGAACCAGGGCCGCCGACAACCGGTTCAGGTAACGAAGGGCGCCCACGGTACAACCGGCTACGGCGCCAAGACTGGCCACACTGAACAAATACCTGTCGCCGGTACCGCCAAGCAGCGAAAAGCCGGCTACGATATAAATGATGGAGAGGTGCAACAGCATATCGTCCACCCCTGAATGATAGTGCTTTTTCTCCCTGATAAAATATTCCAGGCCGAACACGGAGATAGCGCCCATGAGAAGACAAACGGCGCCGACGCCACTGCCTCCGCTCATTAGCAACAATATGCCGAAAATGGCCAGGCTCGCGATCAGTGTCAGTACGCCAAAGCCGGTGCGCACAAAAACCGCCGGACTGTACAAGTCGTCCGGGTACAACGCCCGGATATTTTTGGCGTCGTCGGCCGAAAGCAATTTGTTGGCGGTTAGCTGTTCGATGACCGTATGCAATTGACGTTTGTCGAGCGATTCTTTGTTATATGCGATCATGCAGCTTTAATTTTGCGGTGAAGCCGGTGAACCAGCATACCTGCGGTAATGCCGGAGACCAGGTAATAAAAGAGATTGGCATATATGCCATCGACATTGTGCAGCCCTGCCAGCAGTTTGGCCGATACCACATAGCTGATTCCCACATATATGTAGGCCACCGCGACGATCATATAGTAACCGTTCCTTTCGCCAAAAGATTTGCGCAGGTGCCAGGCGCCTGTTGCTGTCAAAAGCAGCAGCCACACCGGCCAGGTGTTTTCGGCTGTCATCAGTCCTGCTAGGGCACCAAGAAAAGAGAGGTGCATGCCGAACTGCTGGTAGGTATCGTGGAAATGTGGTTTATAAGGCGTGGTGCGGATAAAAGCCGCAAAGGCAATAAGAACCAGCCCCAGTACAAAAGCGGTAATGATGAGCCCGGGGTGCCCGAACAGGTCGAAATTTGCCAGTAATTGAGGTTTCAGGGCGATGCCGAGCCAGGCGGCGAGGTTTCCGATGGCGAGCGACAATATGCCCTGGTGATCGAAATAGTAGGCCAGCAAAAAAAGAACCATCATCGGAATGAAGCTGGCGAGCCCCCAGCGGTTGCCGAACAGCCCGAATTGCGCCTGCAGGTAGCCGGCCAGGATGGGCACCAGCAGGCCCGCCAGCAACAGCGTGTAGTCATAACCGGTATGGGGGCTTTCCACCTTATGCCAGGCAAAGGGACGAGCTACCTTCGCCGACCAGGCCAGACAGCCCAGCAGCAGTAAAACCAGCATGGCGACGATGGTAAGGTGTCCCAGTTGCTCCATGTGGGTGTAAATGAATACGCCCAGTCCGCCGGTAAACAGCAATACGCCGATATACAACAGCGTACGCAATTCAATGAACAGGTTGGTTTTCGGATGTGCATACCAGTTACGAATGGCAGCAAGATTTTCGTCGCTTATGCAGCCACGGTCGCGCAGGTCGTCAAAGAGGTCGTTCGGCATAGGGTACAAAATAGACAATTCTATCCCCCAGTGAAACACCTTCTTATAAAACTAACAAGTGTTAGCGGGAAGACTTACTTTTGTTGGTTATGAGTCAGTATGTACCGGTCAACAAAATAAGGATCGTGACAGCCGCTTCCCTGTTCGATGGCCACGATGCGGCCATCAACATCATGCGGCGCATCCTGCAGTCGAAAGGGGCGGAGGTGATCCACCTCGGCCACAACCGGTCGGTGATGGAAATCGTGGAAGCCGCTATAGAAGAAGATGTGCAGGGCATTGCGATTACCAGCTACCAGGGCGGGCATATCGAGTTCTTCAAGTATATGAAAGACCTGCTCGACGAGAACGGCTGCGGTCATATCAGGATCGTGGGCGGCGGTGGCGGTACCATATTGCCGGACGAGATCCGCGAATTACACGATTACGGCATAGCCCGGATATACTCGCCCGACGACGGCCGGCAGATGGGGCTGGAGGGCATGATCGACGACCTGCTGCAGCGTTGCGATTTTCGGTTGGATAAGCCGGCGGTAACCGGTAAACCGATGACCCTGGGCGAGTGGAAAGACATCCGCTCACTTGCCCGGGCGATCACGCTGGCAGAGAACGGCAACACTCCTGCAGCAGAAACGGCAACGCCCGTCGTACCGGTAATAGGCATCACCGGCACGGGCGGTGCGGGCAAATCGTCGGTGACCGATGAACTGGTGAGGCGATTCTTGGCGCAGTTCCCCGCCTGCAGTCTGGCGGTGATCTCTGTGGATCCTTCGCGAAAAAGATCGGGTGGCGCCCTGCTGGGCGATCGCATCCGCATGAACAGCATTCATTCCCCGCGGGTATATATGCGTTCGCTGGCCACGCGCGATGACAATACCGCCATCAGCGCCGCCATGCGCAGTGCGGTAAGCCTCTGCAAGCAGGCGGGTTATGACCTGGTGATACTGGAAACGGCAGGTGCCGGGCAGAGCGATACTTCGATTGTTGAGCATGCCGATCTCAGTTTGTATGTAATGACGCCTGAATACGGCGCTGCCTCCCAACTGGAAAAAATAAATATGCTCGACTATGCCGATCTGATCGCCATCAATAAGTTCGACAAAAACGGTGCGCTGGATGCCTTGCACGATGTGTGCAAGCAGTATAAAAGAAACCACCGGTTGTTCAACGCGCAAAATACCGAACTGCCTGTTTTCGGTACCGTTGCAGCGCAGTTCAACGATGCAGGCGTTAACCGGCTTTTTACAAAACTGCTGACCCTGCTGCAGCAGAAAACGGGTTTCGGGGAAATGGCGGCGAACCTGCCGGCCGGCAACAGCGGCACCACGATCATTCCCCTGAACAGAAGCCGTTACCTGGCGGAGATTGTCGAGAACAGCTGCGCATACGAGGAATGGGTGGCTGCACAATGCACCGTTGCCAGCAAATGGTACCGGCTGCGGGGCGTACTAACGGATACCGACAATCAAATCAAAAAGTTGCTGCTTGAGAAAGAGCGCGATCTGCTGCAACAGCTCGATCCCGCCAACAGGCAACTGATCGACGAATGGCCGGCCGTTTGCGAACGATACAAGGCGCCTTTTCTCGAATACAGCGTGCGGGGAAAAACCATTCGCCAGCCGCTGCGTTTCACTACGCTGAGCGGAACGGTATTGCAAAAAATGACCCTGCCTGCTTACAGCGACTGGGGCGATGTACTTCGCTGGTGCCTGCGGGAAAACCTGCCGGGTGAATTCCCCTTTACGGCAGGCTCGTTTGCACTGAAGCGGCACAACGAAGACCCTACACGGATGTTTGCCGGTGAAGGCGGGCCGGAGCGTACGAACCGGCGTTTTCATTACCTGAGCAGTGACCAGTCGGCCAAGCGACTGAGCACGGCTTTCGATTCGGTTACCCTTTATGGCGAAAGCCCCGACCGGCGCCCCGACATTTACGGAAAGGTGGGCAACAGCGGTGTTAGTATCGCCACCGTAGACGACGCAAAGAAATTATACAGCGGCTTTGATCTGTGTGATCCGCTCACCTCAGTAAGTATGACCATCAACGGACCGGCACCCATCGTGCTTGCCTTTTTTCTGCATGCCGCCATCGATCAGCACTGCGAAAAATGGCTGCGGAACGAAGGCTGGCAATCCGATCATGAACAGGGGAAAGATGATCCTGCTTATGATGGTGATCTGCCCGAAGGGCATAACGGCCTCGGGCTGGGTTTATTGGGGCAGGCGGCCGACCAGCTACTATCGCCCGGCCAGTATGCCTTGCTAAAGGCGGAAGCGTTGCAACAGGTGCGGGGTACTGTGCAGGCCGATATACTGAAAGAAGACCAGGCACAGAACACCTGTATCTTTTCCACCGAGTTTGCCCTGAAGCTCATGGGCGATGTGCAGGCGTATTTTATTGAGCACAACATCCGGAACTTTTATAGTATCTCCATCAGCGGTTATCATATTGCGGAAGCGGGCGCCAACCCTGTTACCCAATTGGCTTTTACGCTGGCCAACGGATTTACCTATGTCGAATATTTTTTGAGCCGCGGCATGCACATCGATGCATTTGCGCCCAACCTGAGCTTTTTTTTCAGCAACGGTATGGATCCCGAATACAGCGTGATCGGCCGCGTGGCCCGGCGTATCTGGGCCAAGGCGATGAAATACAAATACAAGGCGAATGAACGCAGCCAGAAACTGAAATACCATATCCAGACCTCGGGCCGGTCGTTGCATGCGCAGGAGATCGACTTCAACGACATCCGCACCACGCTACAGGCGCTTTACGCCATTTACGACAATTGTAATTCCCTGCACACCAATGCTTATGATGAAGCCATTACCACGCCAACCGAAGAAAGCGTACGCCGCGCCATGGCTATCCAGCTCATTATAAACCGGGAGCTGGGTACGGCGAGGACCGAGAATTTCATCCAGGGCTCTTTCGTCATCGAATCGCTGACCGATCTGGTGGAGGAAGCTGTTATGCAGGAGTTCGAACGCATCAACGAGCGCGGCGGCGTTCTGGGCGCTATGGAAAGGATGTACCAGCGCAATAAGATACAGGAAGAGAGCCTTCATTACGAAACACAAAAGCATACCGGTGAATTGCCCATTATTGGCGTAAACAGCTTTCTGAACCGGAAAGGATCGCCCACGGTGCTGCCCGCGGAGGTAATCCGGGCAACTACGGCCGAAAAAGACCGGCAGATTGACAACCTGCAACGGTTTCACCGGCGCCATGCCAAAGAGGCGCCCGCTGCTTTGGAGCGCCTGAGGCAAACGGCGCTGCACGACGGGAATCTCTTCGCAGCCCTGATGGAAACGGTGAAATACTGCTCACTGGGCCAGATCACACAGGCCCTGTATGAGGTGGGCGGGCAATACCGGCGTAATATGTAGCGCCGGCGGTACCGTTTATAAGAAGGCATGGCCGAACGGTTGCCCTTTAGTGCGTTTCGCTACTTTTGTAAAAACGGAGAAAATGTCTGAACTGGTTTTCCTGGAGAATGATTGCCTGCGGGTGGCCATCCATCCCCGGGGGGCGGAGCTGCAGTTGCTGGAAAACAAAAAAACGGGTAAAAGCTACCTGTGGACCGGCGACAGTGCGTGGTGGGGTAAGTTTTCGCCCGTGCTTTTTCCTATTGTAGGCTCGCTGAAAGACAATACCTATTATTATAACGGGAAGGCATATACGCTGCCGCGCCATGGTTTTGCGCGCGACCGCAGCTTTGTGGCAGAGAAGACCAGCACGGTGACTGCTAATTTTAACCTCCAGGATGATGCCGGAACCCGTTCAGTGTACCCGTTTTCGTTTTCGCTCGATCTGTATTACCAGTTGATCAACGACCGGTTGAGCCTGCGCTATACCGTACAGAACAAAGGCGCCGGCCGGTTGTGGTTTTCGCTGGGCGCACATCCTGCATTCGCCCTCCCTCCACGCGGTGTGGAAGCGCCCCAGGCATTTAGCCGGCATTACCTCGAGTTCGATACCTCTACCAGCCTGCGCCGGTTTACATTGGAGAACGGATTGGTAAGCCCGCGTACGGAAACAGTTGCCCTGCCTGACCGCCGCCTGTATATCAGGAAAGAATTATTCGCCGAAGATGCGCTGGTATTGAAAGATATCCCCGACACCTGCATTTCCCTGCGGGCCGACCTTCACCCCTATGGCGTCGAGTTCCGTTGGAAAGATTTTCCGTTTTTCGGCATCTGGCAGCCGGCGGGAGCGCCTTTTATTTGCCTGGAGCCCTGGTGCGGCGTGGCCGACCAGGTCAACCATAACCAGGATATTACGCAGAAGGAGGGCATTCAGTCATTGGCAGCCGGCGACTATTTTATGCGCGAGTGGTCGGTTCGCTGTTTTTGAACCTGACCCGCCGGTCCGCCCCTTTTTCATCGCAGAAATAACAGCACCTGCGCAAAAATAGCCGGGTGGCTATGTATTCCAGCCGAAAAAACGACGGTGAATGACTATCTTTACCAATTAGAAATGTTTTTTATTTGTGAAGTTTAGTGAATTACCCCTCGATCCGGGACTCATGGAAGGCATTGATGCTTCTGGTTATGTAACCCTGACACCCGTTCAGGAGCAGGTTATGCCATCCATTCTCGACGGTCGGGATATCATCGCATCCGCGCAGACCGGAACAGGGAAAACGGCTGCTTTTTTGTTACCCATTCTTAGTAAGCTGATAGAACACCGCCATGAAGGTCATACCAGTGGCGTGATCATCGTGCCGACGCGTGAGCTGGCCATCCAGATTGCGCAACACGTGGAAGGGCTCGCTTATTTTACACCCGTCAGCAGCATTGCCATTTACGGCGGTGGCGACGGCAGTGCCTTTGTGCAGGAGAAGCAGGCTCTACGCAATGGCGTTGACCTGGTGATAGCCACTCCCGGCAAACTGATCGCCCACCTGAATATGGGCTATGTGGATTTCAGCCAGTTGCAATACCTGGTGCTCGACGAGGCCGATCGCATGCTCGATATGGGCTTTAGCGACGACATCATGCGCATTATCAAGTACCTGCCCGATAAGCGGCAAAGCCTGCTGTTCTCGGCCACCATGCCGGAGAAGATCCGGCAGCTCGCCCGGCGCATATTGAAAAATCCGGTGGAAATCAATATTGCTATTTCTAAGCCACCCGAAAAAGTGGTGCAGAAAGCCTATGTAGTGTATGAGCCCCAGAAGAACCCGTTAATTCAAAGAATCATAAGAGAAACACCGCATCGCAGCCTTATTATTTTCTGCTCGCGCAAGCAAACGGTGAAGCAGCTAACGCAAACCCTTAAGCGGGCGAAGTTCAATGTGGCCGAAATACATTCAGACCTGGAACAGAGTGAACGGGAAGACCTTTTGCAGGGTTTCAAAAGCGGGCGTATTCCAGTGATCGTGGCTACCGATGTGTTGTCGCGCGGTATCGATATCGACACCATCGACGTGGTGGTCAATTATGATGTGCCGAATGACGGCGAAGATTATGTGCACCGTATTGGCCGTACAGCCCGTGCCGAACGCGACGGCAAGGCATTTACCCTGGTTAGTGAAAGGGAGATAGGGCGTTTTTCGCGTATAGAGCAACTGATCGGTAAAGAAGTGGAAAAAGAGCCCGTGCCTGCCGAGCTGGGTGAAGCACCCGTGTACCGGCCGCGCCAGAAAGGCGGTGGCCGTGCACAGGGGCATCATCATCCGGGTAATAGTCATCGTGGCAAGGGCCCGAACAAAGACGCAGGCCATCGTTCGCAAGGTAACCAGCGTCGCGATGGGCGGCAAGGAAACCGTTCGGGTGGGCACACCGATAAGCGGGCCCCCAAAGACGGCGGACAGCGAGCAGGCAATACACCTGCTGCGGGCCCTGCGCCCGGCATGCCGGCAACGGCTGCTGCCCAGCCAACCAATGAAACACCTCCGGTAGAGTAATATGCGCTGCTTTCGTGTATGTATAGCTGTTATAGCGGCATTTGTGCTGGCGCAGGCCGCCTGTAGCCCCCGTCCTTACGCGAAAACCAACAAGCAGCATAAACAGCAGGTAAAAGCCATTGCGAAAATGCTGCGTACCTATCCGCCGGCCAATACCGTTGAAACGGCGCCCTATTGGGTGGGCACCACCAATTTCGGTATCCGCAAGCCCAACTATGTGATCATCCACCACACGGCCCAGAACAGTTGCGAACAGACTTTACGCACGTTCACCATGCCCAGAACGCAGGTAAGCGCGCATTATGTAATCTGCAAAGACGGCACCATTCACCAGATGCTCAACGATTACCTGCGGGCGCACCATGCGGGCATTGGCCGCTGGGGCAGCAACACCGACCTTAATTCTTCCAGCATCGGCATTGAGCTTGACAACAACGGGTTTGAAGCGTTTCCCACTTTACAGATGGAAAGCCTATTGCGCCTACTTGATACGCTCAGGCATCGTTATAATATTCCCGCAGCCAATTTCATTGGTCATGGTGATATCGCCCCCACCCGAAAAAATGACCCCAACTGGCGGTTTAACTGGAAACAACTGGCTGACAGCGGTTATGGTAAATGGTATACCGATACCACCGGCCTGGTACCTGTTTACAACGATACATTGGCGCTGAAGCTGATCGGTTATGATGTACGCGATACTGTGGCGGCAATAAATGCTTTTAAAAGACATTGGCTGCAAGACAGCACACCTGGTATGAACGAGGCGGCACGAAAGGTGCTGTACGGTGTATTGCTGGCGCAATAATCCATCTCATGCAAAGAGCCGGAAGAAAACCAGTGCCGGGCAGCGAGCTTAACTGCCAGCCAGCCGGCGGCTTAGTTCTACCAGGTGTATTTCTTCAGCCACTTCCCGTCGCGGGCTGTCGCTGTCTTTTTTCGTCCATTTTACAAGACGAATATATCCTTCGGATATTTCTATACCGGTAATATTGCCGTCTTCGAAGCAGCAGCAGCCCGCATTGAAATAGCTGGGCTTCATATCGCGGAAACGCTGGTTTACATAGTCGTATTCGCGGCGGCGGCGCGGAATTTCGGCCATTATCTTTTCTTCAGCAGCCTTGTCGTTGTTTGCCCGGGCCTCTTCAAGGTCGAGATAGAGCCTTTCAAGGTGGGTGAGCGAATTGAATACCGGTTGGTGCGTATGACCGGTAACCAGCACCAGGTTGCTTTGCCGGGCACTCCACTCATACATATACTGGTTATGCAGCGTCTTGCGATTGTCGTTGCACGAGGGCGAATTGGTGCTGATTTCGAGGAAGGCCTGCGCCGGCCCCCAGATATAGCTTACGAACCATTTGCTGAAAGCATTGCCATCGCTCTGGGCATCGCCCTGGTGGCCATGCGTACAGAAAAAATCAATTTCACTGTCGGGTAGCTGCGCTCTTAGAATGGCGCCCGTATTTGCTTTCATGGGCCGGTCGTACAGGTTCTTAAGTACTGTGGGCGCCAGCGGATCATTGCCCCAGTACAGGTCATGGTTGCCGAACAATTTAACAAAGGCCCGTCGCTCTGCGAAGCTTCTTTCGGCGGCAAATGTTTTCTTGTTGAACCTGATCACGTTGGGCAGGATATTTTCCCATAGCTCTTCACTGTCGCCGAGATTGATATAGTAGTAATTCCGGTCGTTGTAATAACTCAGCGCAGCCAGGTAATTCTCTTCGCAGATAGCGAAATCATCAGCGCCGTCGCGGGTGCCTTTGTGCAGGTCTGTAAAGATGATCACCGGATGTTCATCGGGACGAAAGGCGTAAAGCGGGCCTTTTTTACCAGGCTCCTGCGCAATGGAATGGTAAAGTTCGGTAAGCGCCTTGTCAACATTTTCTTGTTTAGGGGCGGAACCGAAGCGGTCGGCCAGCCAGGTTACCGGCTTTTTCAGCAGGAACTGAAGCACTCTCCGTAGCGTATTCAACAATGATAAGAGAAAGGCACGCATATTTAACGGTTAAAAGGGAAGCATGAAAATAGCGTTTCTGTGAAAAATAAACAGCCTGGCTCCGAACGCATCGCAGTGGAAGGAAATATTTTTGAAATACTAAAATAATTAGTATATTTATACTAATAATATTGGTGTTTATTATTTGTAATATGCAAACAGAGATCTATCCTGGCAAGCTGTTGAATGAAGAACGATCGGTGGAGGGCTACCGGTTGATTATTGTACCCGATGACGGTATGCGTGCTGCTCTGGCAGAAGAAGCAGCCTATGCGGCGGCTTGTTACGGCCTGGAAGTGCAATGGTCGGAAAAGCCGGTATTGGAGTTGCTGCATTTTTACGCGCGCGCTGAAATGGAAGATACCTTGCTGCGATGGATGCAGCGTATCTGCGGGCAGTCGGTTGCTTTTGACCTGGTCTTTAATAATTATGGCAGCCGGCCTGACATGCCGCTGTACCTGCGGGTAACCAACGGTACGGCTTTACAATCACTGGCGGCCTCTTTTCACTTGCTCGACGGATGGCTGAAATCGAACGGAATGGCTGCTGTTCGTCCTTCGCCGACGCCATGGTTGCCCCTGGTGAAGCGGCTGGTTGTTAAGGACGCACGTGCTTTCCTGTTGGATTTTTCATCCCGGTTGATGTATGCCGTATTGCGGGTAGAAGAACTGGTATTGGAGAAGAACGACGGACAGATAGTGAGCCGCTTACCGCTTCACCCCGTCAATTGCAAACCATCCATTAAATAACAATATATGCGAGGTACAATAGAAACACCAGCAGCGAGAGGAATGGGCACCTTATCGGCTATGCCTGGTTACCAGCTTTGCGAATACCAGTTGGTGATTGCCCTGCCTGAAGCCCTGCGCGAGAAACTGCGCCGGGCGCGGCAGTCGTTTCATGAACAATACGCCCTGCCGGGCGGTAACGCTGCGGTGCTGTTGCCATTGGTGAAATTCAGGCAGCGGCAGTTGCTGGAGGAGCGTATGCGAAACAGTCTTACGTCGATGGTATCGGGCTGGAAGCCATTGCCATTGCATTATAAAGACTTCGGCAGCCAGCCTTCGCATTCCATTTTCATTCCGATGATTAGCCGCTCGCCCTGGCAGCCGCTGTTGCGCGACCTGAAGGGGCTGCAAAATATGATAAGACCCGACAAGGAGCAACAGCCCTATTTTGTCAGTGAGCCGGTTTTCACCCTCGCATCGCGGCTGCCCCCGGGTATTTATGATAAAGCCTGGCAGCAATACAGCCATCGTCAATTCACGGCGCAGTTTATGGCCGAGGCCTGTTTGTTGCTGAAACGGGGCGGGGGCGATGCCCATTGGCAGATTCTGCAACGCATGGAATGGCGTAACCTGCCGATTGGCGTGCAGCAGACCCGTTTATTTGCTTAAGAGGGTAGGATTAATCATAGAACAATTAGCATTGGCATACATCACAAGATGATTTGCCAGGCTGGTTGGTGAAAGAGAAGACACAATAACGATGGAGATAATTAATGGCCGCGGCGCGCAATTCAATACCGTCAACCGTTTTGAAAAGCAACACCACGAATGGGAGATACCCGAAGGTGAACAAAAAACGCAGTACCTGGAGCAGGAGGCAAAAAGCCTGGTGAACAAAGTAGAAAGCCCCGACGTCAACATGTTCTACAGCATGAACCCCTACCAGGGATGCGAGCACGGATGTATTTATTGTTATGCGCGGAATTCGCATGAATACTGGGGCTATAGTGCCGGATTGGACTTTGAAAGTCGCATTATCGTAAAAAAAATGCGCCCGAATTGCTGCGGCATTTCCTTTTGCGCCGGTCCTGGATCTGTAAACCGATTTCCATTAGCGGTAATACCGACTGTTACCAGCCGGCGGAAAAAAAATACCGGCTCACCAGGAGGCTGCTGGAAATATGCAGGGAATTTCACCAGCCCATCGGTATTATTACCAAGAATGCATTGGTGCTTCGGGACCGAGATATACTTGCTGACCTGGCAGCTAAAAAGCTGGCATCGGTGGTGGTGACCATTACCAGTTTAACCGAATCCACACGCCGGTTAATGGAGCCGCGCACCACTACCGCCCAGCAGCGGCTGCGAACCCTGCGGGAACTGAACGAGGCGGGAGTGAATACCGGTGTAATGATAGGACCAGTTATACCCGGCTTAACCGATCATGAATTGCCCGCTATCCTGGAAGCCGCTGCAGCAGCCGGTGCAAAGTTCTCCGCTTACACCTTTATACGGTTGAACGGCGCTGTCAAGTTGTTATTTCACGACTGGCTGTATAAACATTTTCCCGGCCGTGCCGATAAGGTTTGGCATAGCATTGAGCAGGGGCATGGCGGTAAAGTGAACGATAGTCGTTTTGGTGACCGCATGCGGGGTGAGGGGCCCATGGCGGAGATGGTCAGGCAGCAATTCCGGAAACTCAGCGCGTTATATGAATTGGAAGGCGCCCGGTGGGAGCATGATACCAGCCTTTTCGCAGCACCCTCGCAACAGATAAAATTGTTTTAGGAGTACCGTTGGGAAAGACCCGGTAAAATCATCCAGAATGGACCCGGCCGGGAAACGGTCGGGTCACGGCTGCAACTAATAAATGAAGTGCCGCAAAAAATAAATGCAACTTACCCGGTACCTGCCGGCACTGTACATTCATGGCCATAGAAAAAACATGACGATGGCTACTGAAATAGTTTCCGCTACACTCCAGGTTGCCGGAAAGGAAAGATGGGTAGAAACAAAAACGCATATTAGCGGCGGCGGTGGCTACATGCACCGGGGCACCGGCTTCGTTCACCCGGTTCACATGGTGCAGGAATCAGAGGTGCATGATCAACTGTATCTCATGGACCCGGATGGCAACCTGCTGGATGTTCAACTGACCAATTGGAACATCGGCTGTATGGATGGCCATTATTTAACCCTGGTATGGGAAAAGTCGACAACGGTTGACAAGAAAGAGGGTTGCCTTCACGTGAGCGTAACGGATATTAATCCCATGAGTCCTTACCTCGCCATTAAAAACAGGAATACCGGTAAGGCAATCTATAATGAAAAATTTATGAGGTCGTTGAGCAGAAACCCGGTTTATTTCGTAGTGCCGATTGTATTTATCGTCGCATACTTTGTTACCACTTCGTTGTTGTCAGTTAAAGTAAACTTCTTTTATTATATATGTTTTATACTGCTGGGCCTTGTGGCATGGATGAAAACATGGAACCCGCAGAAATACAAAAGCGTTAAAGCGGAAATCGACAGTCATCTTAACCGGTCTAACTGACCCGAAAAATAGAATATATGAGGAAGCTGCCATTCCTGCTGCTTTTTGTTGGCGTTACCTGTTGCATGCCTGTGCGCGCTCAAACGATCGAAGATATTCGCAAGGCCTGTGCTGACATCACCCAAACTTCGAAACCCAATATTGCGGTAGCTAAATTTTTTCAATCGGCCTCCTTTGACTATGTTGACATGGGCGGTCTTACGCTGGCCAAAAAAATTATTATACAGCTATCGGCTTTTCCCTGCTTCACGGTTAACCCCGATGTTGCTTATCATGTTCCCGAAGGAGCACAGGTGCTTATCACCGGCGACCTGAAAGACTATTATACTTCCGAAGGAGCAATCGGCAAACCGCGGATCCGGTTTGTGGTTGAGCTCAGAAGCGCCGTTACGCAGAAGCTGCTTTCCAGTTACACTGTAAATCATACAGGCGCCGTTTATTCAGGCATAGGCAAAAACAAGCCGCTGGCAGATATTTGGACAAAATCGATGAACGACGTCGTTCTCTTCCTGTATAAAAACGCTGCATTATTCGTGGGCATGCCACCGTTAAAAGGGGAACATGTTGTTATCGGAGACAAAGAACTGGTATTTACTGACCAGGTGGAAACAGAAGGCCCCTTGCAATCGCAGCAACGGTACAACGAAAAACAACGTGAGCGGAATTTAAAGAGGTCGTTGAATCTGTCGGACTATTATAATGACAGTGTTGAGTATAGCAAATTTCCTCCAATAGCGGCAGATCAGTTTTTGGTATATAGTGTCGATGGAAAGCAGTACCAGTTTTTTTCACAATCAAGAGATATTGACAAAACAGCTCATTTTAGTTCCATAGAAGGGATTAATTTTTCTCCCAACGGGCTTAAGATCACCGTTCAGCCCAGCACAGTGAATGAAGCCATGACTATTTCTCTGTTTTACCCTCCTGACTACCCCACACTGCGGCGATTCGTGTTCGGGTCAGACACCACCCTGCACCACAAAATTCCTTCCGGAAAACTACCTGTCAATTTCGTTGCTGCGTTATTGGGTGGCTTTAAGCCGGCGATGGTCAATCGTATTGCCGGCGAAAAGTACCTGCTGGTCGCCTCCAACAAACCTGGCATTGCTGAAAGCGCTACGGTTGAAAAGGGATACCTGCAGGTGTTGCACCTGGAGACGGGATCTTATGGTGTTATAGAATGTTTCTTCAAAATGACTACGAAACCGGTAAAAACGAAGGAGGGGAAAACCCTTCCTTCTCATACCATCGAAGGCAGGTTTCGCAGCCGGGGAAATTTCTCGGCGAGACCTTAAGCCGTTGCATCATCCTGTTTATCGCGGTTTCGGGCTGCCATCGCGTCTTCGCCAATAAAATGCCCCGTGCGGCTGATTTTCTTTTGGCCCACCATCAGGGAGTGCCTGCCGCCCCAGTCGCACATAACAATCGCCTGCAGGTCGGGTTATTTTGTTTTCAGCTCTTCACCGGCAGGATATGGCAAAGCCGTTTGCGAGCCCGGATGGCCATCGAATGTCTGAATAAACCTTGTTTTTGGTGAGCTGGCGCCAGGCGATCTTGAGATAGTTGATGAACATGCACAGTAAGTTGAGTGTCTGGTATGTTCAGCAGTAATGCTATTTGTGTAACGTGCTTGTTATCAATTAGATAATAAAAGCACCATGATTACAAACTGTTCATTTTCGAACGTTGAGCGGCTGGTACCGGACAATCAGCGATCTGCCAAGGTGACTTGCAGCTACTACCCGCATTCGGAAAAACAGTGTTATTTTCGGCCGTATAGCTATGGAAAATAATAACCAGTTGATTGCGGCATTATGGCAAAAAACTTTTGGCGCCGCTCCGTCCTCTATTGTCAAGCTGCCCCAGAGCGGGAGCGACCGCCTGTATTACCGTGTGCGGGGAGAAGACGGCCGAACCGGTATTGCTACCTGGAACAATAACCTGAAAGAGAACGCCACTTTTGTGAGTTTTAGCCGGTCGCTGCGCGCCAAAGATTGTCCTGTGCCGGAAATTTGGGCCGTCAGCGATGCCGGTGACGTATACCTGCAATCAGATTTCGGCGACACCAGCCTGTTGAACGAGTTGGAAGCCAGGGGCTATAACGGAGAGGTCTATGCGTTGTTTCAGCAAAGCCTGCGCAAGCTGGCGCACCTGCAAATCGTGGGGGGCGCAGCCATCGATTATAGTCAGTGCCTGACAGCGTTTGAATTTGGAAAGCAGGCCATCATGAGCGACCTGCTATACTTCAAGTATTATTTTCTCGACACCCTCAAATTTCCCTACGACAAGCAGGCCCTGCTCGATGACTTTGATGCGCTAAGCACCTACCTGACCCGTACCGAGAACAAACATTTTATGTTCCGCGATTTTCAGAGCCGGAACGTCATGGTGAAAGAAGGACAGGTGCATTTCATCGATTACCAGGGCGGCATGTTGGGTGCCTTGCAATACGATGTGGCCAGTATGCTCTGGCAGGCACGCGCTGATTTGCCCGAGCAATGGAAAGATGATCTGCTGGCTTATTATATACAGGAGGCCGGCAAGCTGTTGCCGCACCCGCTTGATGCTGCGCAATTCACCCTGCAATACAACGGATATGTGCTGATCAGGCTGTTGCAGGTGCTGGGAGCTTACGGCTTTCGTGGCTTTTTCCAGCGCAAGGCCCAGTTCCTGACCAGTATTCCACTGGCGTTGCGCAACCTGCGCCAATTCGCCAACCACCGCCGTATGGGTATTGCCGTACCCGAATTTGACAAGTGCATTCAGTTCTGCAGCAGCGATGAAGTGATCAACCGTTTTGAGCCTTTGCGCGCAGGTCCCGATTCACCCCTGGTGGTAAAAATATCCAGTTTCAGTTACAAGAGGCATGGTATACCGGCCGATGACAGCGGCAACGGCGGTGGCTTTGTGTTCGATTGTCGTGGCATATTGAACCCTGGCCGGATTGACCAATACAAGTCTCTTACCGGTAAGGACAAGCCGGTGATCGACTACCTGGAGCAGCAAACCGATATGCCCATCTTCCTGAACAGCGTGTTCGACCTGGTGGATATCACCGTTACCGATTTTATCAAACGCGGTTTTAACAGCCTGCACATCAATTTTGGTTGTACCGGTGGTCAGCACCGAAGTGTATATGCAGCCGAACAAACGGCGCGGCATTTAAGGAATAAATTTGGTGCGAAGACAGTGGTTACGCATTATGAGCAGCCGCAGTTAGGTCAAAAATAGCGGCCTGCTATTCATTAGTATATTGTATCCCGAATAATTCCGACTTTGAAAGCAATCATTTTCGCAGCGGGCCTCGGTACCCGCTTCAAACCCTGGACCGAGCATCACCCCAAAGCATTGGCGCCGGTTAACGGAAAGTCACTGTTGCAGCGCAACGTGGAGTATTTCCGGCAATATGGCATTACAGATGTGGTTGTGAATGTGCATCATTTTGCTGATCAGATAGAAGATGCGGTGGTGGCGGCCGATGGCTGGGGCAGCACTGTACGCATCAGCGATGAAAGGGGCGAAGTGCTGGAGACTGGCGGCGGGTTGATGAAGGCCCGGCCTTTTCTCGATGGCGATACTCCTTTTATAAGCATCAATGCGGATGTGCTGACCGACCTGGATTTGAACAGGCTGGTTCGCTTTCACCGTGAACAGCAGGCCCTGATCAGCTTTGCGGTGACCAACCGGAAAACCTCCCGCTATTTCCTGTTTGACGAAGAGAATCGTCTTTGCGGTTGGGAAAACACCATTACCGGCGAACGGCGCATCAGCATCGATCAACCGCACCTGGTGCAAAGGGCCTATAGTTGCGTGGTGGTATATGAACCGGCCGTGTTTGATCTGATAACCCGGCAGGGAAAATTCTCGTTGGTAGATGTCTATCTTGATCTTGCGGCCGATCATCGCATTATGGCCATGGACCACAGCGGGGATCGGTTTGTGGATGTAGGCAAGCCCGAAAGCATTGCAGTAGCGGAGAAGCTATTCCCATAGGCAAACCTGCTTACCTGAAACGGACTTGTCCGGGTTTTGCCTCCTTGGGTTAACCTGGCAGGTCATCGCAACCAGTTGCACGAACCAAAACTGCTTTAACTGTTTTATCCTTTCAGGCTGCACGGCGCAACAAATACGCCGGAAACGACTCTTCTGCTGCAGAAGGTAGATCGGCATTGGCTGCATACCATTGCCAGGCATCTTCCAGCAATTGGAGGACGTCATTATATATGACAAGAATGAACCCGGGGTCAATAGATTCTATGGCAGAATGGTTCGAGAGGCAGGCATTGCGCCAGCATTCGAGCGATTTCTTCCAGGCGCCGAGGGATAAAATATCGAAAAACCTGCCAAATGGCAGCTCTTTTCGGCTTTTGGTATACAATATATAGGCTGCCTCTACCAGCAGCTCAATTCTTTCAAAATAATCTATGCAGCCGCTGCAATCAATATTGCTTTGGGTTTGCCGGAGCGCTGCCAACGAATACCGTTTCCAGCGGTCAGCCAATGCAGGTTTGCTGTCAAGGGCAAAAACATGCTCCATTGCTTCAACAGGCGAAACTTCCCATGCATTTCCTTCTGTAAACAATGCTGTTCTGTTCAGGAATTGTTGATCTTCCGGTCTTCGATGTATCATGGCAGGCACCTTTTCACAAAGGTATATCTTCCTTCTCTGAAATACTAAATTATTTAGTTTTTTTTGCAAAAAATACTACAACGGCTGCTCAGGCAGAAAATCCCGTGGGCTGCACTTGAATTTTTTGGCCAGCTCATTCAAATGGTGAAGGTTGTATTTAGCCCGGAAATTGCGGCTTTCAATTTGTCCGATAAAGCCGCCGCTTACGTCCAGCCAAACGGCGATGTCTTCTTGCGAGAACCCGGCCTCGGATCGCATCTCTTTGACGCGATCGATTACAAATTCATCGATTGACCGTTT
This sequence comes from Flavihumibacter sp., assembly GCA_039811405.1. Taxonomy (GTDB): domain Bacteria; phylum Bacteroidota; class Bacteroidia; order Chitinophagales; family Chitinophagaceae; genus Flavihumibacter. The sequence continues at coordinate 28,806 of JBDHYM010000008.1, forward strand.
CTTGACTTTCCGTGGCATGACTGACTGCAATAAATTGAATTCAGGCAGCCCGCTTACTTATGCATGTGTTAGTATTTGCTCAGTAGATGGGGTTTTCGGGTAGAAAATCCCTGGGTGAGCAGTCAAAAAGCTTTGATAATTCGTTGAGATGATTGAGGCTGTACTTCTCGCCGCGTTTCGGCGATTCGATATTGCCAATAAAGGCAGGTTTGACGTGGAGATAATCGGCTATTTTTCGCTGGCTAAGACCTTCGGCCACCCGCATCTCCTTCACTTTCTCGATCACATAGTTTTCGATGGGTGTTCGTATGGATGTGTATGCGGCCATTTGCTTCCGCAAGGACGAAAAACTATTCAAAAAACTTACTAATACAGAACTAAGTAATAACTTAGTATTTGTATATTGGAACAATATTCAAGGTGCGGAATCTGCCTAGCTGCTTCGGGCATTTTTTGCACAGGCACTCTATTGAAAAAAATACCGATGGAAGCAGCATTTTCTTTGGAATCCTGGTTTGAGTACAACCAAAAAGAAACGGTTCCTCATTTTGCAACCTTTTACCGTTCTTGTTTTCCACCGCTGTCAAAATATGCAGCAGCTATTATTACCGACCGTCACCAGGTAACTGAGCTGGTTTCAGACGTGATCTGGCGTGCCTGGCAATACCGGGAAAAATGGGAAACGCCCGCTTCTTTCCGGGCATTCATGTTTTCGTCGGTCAGGAATGCCGTTTACAATAACCTGTCGCAATTACGCCGGCAGGAAAAAAGGAAAAAGGTATTTCGCGCCGCGGGAGAGCCTGTCGACGATCGCAACGCCTTAAACCGCATTGTCCATAAAGAACTGATGGATCATCTCTTCCAGGCAGCGGCGCACTTACCCCGCCAATGCGCCAAAGTATTTTCCCTGTATTACCGCGAAGGGCTTAACCACGACGAGATCGCCCTGCAACTGTCCATTGCCCCCAGCACAGTGCGTAACCAGAAAGCACGTGCGCTTCGCTTATTGCGCGAAAAAATAAATAACTCCGCTCTTTTTTAGACAACACACCCGGTTTTATTGTTTTACCAGAGACTTTCTTCCAAACAAATACCATTCCGCCCGTGTACTTCACCCACCTACAGAACGCATTACACCTATTAAAGACCCAATGGGCCAAAAAGCCCAAAAACCCCGTTTGATGTGTTGAGTATGGAGCCGCCAGGCTGCGTACCGGGGTTTGTTTTCTCATGTGTCCGGCTACGCAGCCGGGCTCCTGTTTTTCTGCTATCGTATCATTCAACCAAAACACACTGCATGAAAAGTTTTTTTCTCGCGGTTGGATTGCTATTGCACTTTATCGTTGCTATCTGTCAGTCGTTGGGCGACAGAATTGACATTGGTGACGACGTTTCGAAAATGGTATTTCCCCGCGTTATCGGTTATTCCACAAACACCCTTTCTGTCGGTGATTTTAAAGGAAAAATCCTGATACTTGATTTTTGGTCCACGTGGTGTGCTCCCTGCTTTAAGCAGTTTGGACCTACCATCGATCTGCAAAACAAATACAAAAGCGATGTCGTTATCCTCGCCGTCAATTGCTATATAAACGATGATGAGACCGCTATAAAAAAAGCAGTCGGCCGCTGGGAAAAAGGACAGGATAGGAAATTCACCCTCCCGATTGCGTTGTATGACAGCACCAATTTGCGCCGGCTGATGCCAGCCGGCGTGCCACATTATATGTGGATCGATCGAACAGGCATTTTCAGGGGCGCCGGCAGAGACGACAGTTTCACTGAATCGGTTATCCAGTCGGCCATCGCCGGCGATTTCACCGGTATCCGTCAATCCAGGCGTGTTTTTTTCAATACCAATTCCCATTTACTGGCAGAAAACCCTTTTCCCGTCGATTCCATCATGTATAGCTCCATGCTCGGCGGATACAACAGGGATGTTCCTGGTATAACAGGATCTCAATACGACAGTGCCGGCAGGCTGCTGGGATTGGTGGTTACCAATTGTATAGTGCCACAATTATACGGGGCTACTGATTCTATCATTAACCGATTGCCCATTAACCGTTTTTACGGCGAAGGCATTGATTTGGGAAGAATGTATTGCTACCAATTGTGGTACAGGAATCAGTCGCTCGGAAGTTTACAGCAAATGATGCGTGCGGAAATAGACCGGTTGCTGCAGGTGCAATCAGGTTGGCAAATTCGGGAAACAGATTGCTGGGCGCTGTCGGTGGCGGAGCCAAAAAGGCTGCCGCTGACAAAACACCCATCTTATTATACCCTCGATGATGCCACTGCCGACACCGTATTCAGCTATAATGCATCCATTGACCTGCTGGTGGCATTCCTGAACGAAAAATCGCCCGTAACCGTCGTCAATGAATCGGGTTATACAGGCAAGTTCGACTTCGCCCTTCCAAACGGGCTGACAATGGCAGAAATGGCCGGTTACCTGAATCGATACGGCATCTCCCTGGTACGTACAAAAAGGCGGCTGCCGGTTTTTGTGATTCAACGCTATTAACAGTTAAAGCAAAAAACATGAAATACATCATATGTGCGCTGATGCTCTTCATCGGATTAGTGATAAAGGGCCAGCCGGTGCGCCGCACTGTCATCATTGCCGACAGCCAAACAAAAAGGCCTTTGCCAGGCGCTACCGTCAGGTCGGCGGTGAACAAGGTGGGTTTTTCGGCCAACGAGTCGGGACAGGTAACTATTGTACTTGACCGGTTACCCGATACACTCTATTTTACCCATACCGGTTTGGCCGAGCAAAGCCTGAAGGTGCAAGCTGCGGCTGATATTCCTGCAACAGTATTTCTTACTGTTCGAACCGGTGAGCTGGACGAGGTGGTTGTATCGACGGGTTTTCAGAAAATTCCGCGTGAACGGGCAACCGGCGCCTTTAGTATTGCCGGCCAGCAACTGTTGAACCGGGCTGTCAGCGCCAACCTGACCGAACGGCTGGAGAATGTACTGCCTGGCTTATTGGTGAACCGCGGTGAGGCATCTTATCCCGATCCGTTGCTGGTAAGAGGCCGGGGTACCCTATATGCCAATGCAGCGCCGCTGATCGTATTGGATAATTTTCCGTACGATGGTGAACTGTCCAATATCAATCCCGGCGACATTGAGTCGGTCTCTATATTGAAAGATGCGGCAGCGGCCTCTATCTGGGGCGCCCGTGCGGCCAATGGGGTAATCGTTATTACGACCAAAAAAGGAAAGGACGGCCAGGTAAGAGTGGAGTTCAATACCAATATCGGCTTCCAGGCCAAACCCGACCTTTATTCGGTCAGCAATATTTCCAGTGCTGATTATATAGAACTGGAAAAGTACCTGTTTGATAAGGGGTATTATCAGATGGACGAACTGTACGATCAGTTCAATTTTGGTCATCCGCCGCTAACACCGGTTGTGGAGCTGCTGATTAAAAAAAGAGATGGACTGATAGATCCCCTTGCTGCCGATCGGCAAATAGAACAATACAAACAATACGATGTAAAGCGGGATCTGGGCAAATACTATTACCAAAGCCAGGTCAGGCAACAATACCTGTTAAATATAAGTGGACAAACAGGTAAACTGAATTACTATTTGTCTACGGGTTACGACAAAAACCCCGGCAGCCTGGTGGGTGATGACAACAACCGTTATTCGCTTCGTTCCAAATTGAGTGCCGGTCTATCCAGTAAAACGACTGCTTCGGTGGGGTTGGCATTTACCCAACAGTTGCAGCGTTCAGTCCTGAACAGCGGTTACAATTATTACAGCAACCCCGGTTTTAAAACCTATTATCCTTATGCGCGGTTTACCGACGACGACAATAACCCGGCCTCCCTGAACCTGCAATACCGTAGTTCTTTCCTGCAATGGGCGCGGTCGGCCGGATTGGAGGATTGGTCCTTTTCACCCGTCGACGAGCTTTCACAAACCGACAACAAAGTTCGCACGCGCGATATGATGGTAAGCCTTGGCCTGGACCATGAAATAGTGCCGGGCCTGAAGGCCAGCCTGCTGTACCAGTATGAATCGCAGCTACAGCGCACGCTCGACTGGCGAAAAGAGGGCTCCTTTTATGCGAGAAATATGGTAAATGACTTTGCCCAGTTTGACACCGATAGTAACCTGGTTTACATGGTGCCGAAAGGGGGTGTTTTAAACAGCTACCTGCGGGAAATTGAGTCGCACCAGGGCCGGGCCCAGTTGACCTTTCACAAGAATTGGGGAGAGCACTCAGTAGATGCCATCGGGGGCTGGGAGATTCGCACCAAAACGGGGAATTATAACGCGAACACCCAGTATGGATACCGGCCGGAAAACGGGTCCGTCATCGGAACCGTTGACTATATGAACAGATATCCTCTGCTGAGCAACGCTTTCAATCAGCTGCAAATAGCTACAGTGAATGAGGTTGGTTATACAACCGATCACTTCCTTTCCTATTTCGCCAATGCAGGGTACACCTTTAAAAACCGGTATGTTTTTTCAGGAAGCATTCGAAAAGATGAAGCAAACCTTTTCGGCGTGGACGCCAACAAAAAAGGAATGCCGTTTTGGTCGGCCGGCTTTGCCTGGTACCTCAACCAGGAAAAATTCTACCATTCGACCATGGCCCCGCTGCTGAAATTTCGGATTACCTATGGTATCAATGGCAATTTGCCGGCGGGCGTCACCGCTTACACCACCGGCATTTATCGGAACTCATATACAACCAACTATGAAAACATGGTTATCAAAAACCCACCGAATGCGAATTTGAGCTGGGAAAAAACAGCGGTGATTAACCTGGGATTGGATTTTGAATTGTTGGGTAGCCGGTTGACCGGTAGCCTGGACTTATACCAACGGAAATCCAACAACCTGATCGGACGCGCGCCGTTGGACCCTACACTCGGCCTGGCTACTATCGATGGCGAAAGCTTTTTTACAGGGAATGTGGCGGCCATGCGGAACCGGGGTTTTGAATGGAACCTGACTTCCCGGAACCTTCAGGGTAAACTCCGCTGGTCTACAAACTATATCTGGAGTTATTCCGATCCCAGGATTATTGACTATCAGATGGCAGTCAGTAAATCCGGCCGGGATTATATCTTCGGGTTTGGCATAGTCAACCCGATCCTTGGTCGTCCGGTATTTTCGTTATATGCTTTCCGATCCGGTGGGTTGGACCCCCAGACCGGCGATCCCCTGGGCTACCTCGATGGAAAGCCGGTCAGTGACTACACAAGCATACTGAATGCCACCCCGCTTGATAGCATGGTGTACCAGGGATCGATACAGCCCACCCACTACGGATCGATACGTAACAATTTCGACTGGAAGGGGTTAACGCTTTCCCTCAATATCAGCTATAAGGCAGGGTACGCATTCAGAAGAAAGTCGCTTTCCTATTCATCGTTGTTTACCAACTGGAACGGCCACGGAGAGTATGCAGACCGGTGGCAAAAACCGGGCGATGAAAGTCATACAAATGTGCCGTCGTTGACTTACCCGGCCAATACCGCAAGAGACAATATCTACGGGTATTCAACCGTCAATACATTTCGGGCCGACCATATCCGGTGGGAAGATCTAAGCATTTCGTATGAGTTCAGCCGGTTACTGGCAAAAAAGATACCTGTCAGCTCACTTCGGCTGTATGGATATGTATCCAATATCGGTGTCATTTGGTTGCGAAACTCCAGGAAAATAGACCCCTATTTCAACAATATCCCCAAAACAGGGAGAGCCTATTCGCTGGGCATTAACCTTCAATTCTAAAAAATGTGTATGAAAGCAGAAAAGTTTTTCTGGCTGACGGGAATCATGCTTTTTATGGCGTGCAATAAGAAAGATTTCCTCGACATAAAGCCCGATAATAGCCTGGCCGTACCAACCACCCTGTCTGATTGCCAGAAGCTGCTGGACGATGATATGATGATAAACAATGTAGGCACCGTTGGCTGGACGGTTAGCGATGACTATGTGATAGAAGAGCAATTCCTGCCGCTGATGAGCATCACTGACCGCGCTCAATACAGCTTCGCCAGCAACCCTTTTCCGACAGGCGCCTCCAGCGACTGGAGCAATGTATATCCAACCGTTTTTTATGCGAACCAGGTACTTGCCATTTTGGATAACTACCCTGAAAAAGACCAGGACACCGCGTTGAGAAATAAACTTAGGGGAGGCGCCCTTTTTTTCAGGGCCTATGCCAATTTCAACCTGGTCAATACTTTTTCAAAACCCTTTGACCCGCTGACGGCCGCTTCCGATCCGGGTATCCCGCTCAGAAAAAAGACAGACATCAATGAGCCGGTTTTTAGGTCTTCTGTTGCAGATGTGTATTCTTTCATCGAAGCTGATATCATGGAGGCGATACCGCTGTTGCCAGAAACCGAGCCGGCGCCTACCCGGCCCACATTGCCGGCAGCGTATGCTTTTCTGGCGAGGTACTACCTGGTTATCGGGAACTATGAAAAGGCAAACCGCTATGCTGACAGTTGCCTGGCGCATCGAAGTGGATTAATGGATTACAATCAATACACCAGCATCCCAACATTCAATAAAGAGGTCTTGTTCCATGCGTCTTTGCTGGATGGCTTTTTGAACTCTTACGGAAGTATCCATCCCGACATATTGGCATCTTACGCCGAAAACGATCTTCGACGCTCGGAGCTTTTTGTTTATTCGTTCGACGGCGCCAAGGCTTTCGGGGGGTCTTATACGGGCATTTATTACCGTTTCGGTGGACTGGCAACCGATGAGGTTTACCTTATTCGGGCCGAAACCGCCGCCCGACTGGGCAGATGGCAGGCCGCCCTGGCTGATCTTAACTTTCTGCTGGAGCACCGGTTTATAACCGGCACTTTTGAACCGTTAACTGCAAACAATGCCGATGAAGTATTGGACCTGGTGATTTTGGAGCGGCGTAAGGAGCTGCTGTTTCGCGGACTGCGTCAACTGGATATTCGTCGCCTGAACAAAGAAGGACGGAATATCGTTGTGCGGCGAAGTCTTGAGGGAAATCAATATGAACTATTACCGAACAGTCCGCTATATACCATGCCAATACCGGCGCAGGTGATTGATCTGCACCCTGATATGGAGCAAAACCCGAGGTAGTAAAGAAGAGACCCCGGTTATGGGGTCTCTCTTTCCTGGTCTCACTTTTTCTTAATGATCGGACCGGCACTACCCGCCGGCACATATTCACCCGACACTAGTTGATAACCACTATAGACGCGGGAGCAGTTAACGGGTCCCGCGTTGTTGCATTCGGAGTAATTGGTAGTGGGTGGTACGGTGGGTGAGTTTAATGTATTTCCGGAGGCATCCACCCGGAAATAGTAGTCCGTAAACGCCTTTTCTTCTTTCGGCGTGGTAAAAGCGGCGGCAGCCAGCGCGGTGGCGATAACTGCCAATCCTATGAATGTCTGTTTCATAATAGATCGGTATTTTTTAGGCTTAAAAACACCGGAAAAACTTTTTGTGTTGAATAATGATCAATCTTCCGCCCGTTAGCGGAATTTAAGTGAATGATATTGCCTACTCTGTTACAGGTTTTCGGCTTACTTCCTGTATTGCGCAATAATGTTTGTATGCTGCCGGTGTACCCGGTACGCCCAAAGAGCCAGCAAAAAAAGAAACAGGTTGAAAAAGAAGTGCTGCAACCACGACATCGATCGCAGTACACCCCCACAACTACACGGAAGGGAGGAGGCCGTTAATAACATATACCCGATATAGGCCGTGAATATGCCCATCACAACTACGGTGCACAACAGCCCTGTTTGCCGGGAGCGGGGAAGCAAGAGCAGCAGGGCGATGACCAGCTCACCTGCAGGCAGACCGATGGCAATGACCGTAGAGAATGACTTCAGCAACGGCGAGTCTTCCAATACCCATTTGAACCGGGCATAATCCATCCATTTGCTGCCTGCGGTATATACAAACAGGAAAACGAAGAAATATACGGTCAGGGTTTTCCATGTTTCGTGTTTCATAAACATCCGGTTGTATGGTTTTATAATCCCGGTTATAGTTCGTTTTCTACCACCTGCATGTTGTAGCCGTCGCGACTGTGTACATAAGCATAACAGGCGATTGTACGGGCACCGAGCTTTTTCTTTTCCATACCCGCGGTAAAGCCCAGCCTGATCTTGTTCCTGCCCAACTCCGCGGCGTGCAGTATGGCCTGGTAAAGGGTTTGACGATAAATGTTGAAAGCCTCGTTGTAGGTGTAGTCAATGCCGATGATGGAGGGGATATAATGCCCGCCACCGGTATAGCTGAATAAGATGGCCACCGGCCCATCTGCCTGCCCGGGCAGGCGGAGTTCCAGCTTATCCCACGAAGCATCGGCCGACAATTGCTGAAACAGGCTTTCGGGCAATGCAAATGTGTTCAGCTCCAGTCCGCGATCTTTCACCTGCAGGTACAGTTGATACCATTCTTCCACCTGCTTTTTATTTACCGCCTGCCCATAGTGCTGTTTCGTGAAGGCGGCTTCATGGCGAAGCACGGAGCTGCGTAGCTGGTTACGCGCCTTCGACGGCAGGAAACGGAGATAGGTTTCGGGATCAGTAAACTGTACGGTTATCTCGTGCTTGTCGGGCATGCTGATGCGGAAAAAACCATTTTCGATGAGCAGGTCGTCCAGTTCGGGATGAATATGGTGAAAATCGCGTAACACAATGGTTTCTGCCTCGTTCTTCTCCTGCAACCGGTACAGCAGGTCTATGAATGCCAGCAGGGCCTCTTTCCAGTCGGGATGCCCGAAATCGATATACACATGTTCTCCTTCCGTCAACAGGGTACCGGCTGATAACACCCGGGTCGTCAGGTAATAGGGATCGGCTGCGCGTTTGATCTCTATTTTCCGGGAAGCGGCGGCGGGCGACAGCATATCGTCCTTCCAGCGGGTGGTGGTGCAGCAACAGGCGAGCACTGCGTTGTCTTCTTTGTCTGTAATAACCAAATAGTCAAAATCCCATCGCTTTTCAGGCTGCGGGTGGTGTTTAAAAGCTTTTTCCAGTAACAGCAGGGAAGCATGATCGAATGCGCCACTGTTGCCAAAAAGCCGGTTCCACCTGTCTGCGTTCAGTTCGCTGATGCTGCTGTATAGCAAAGCATTTACCCGTTGCTCTTTACCGGCTGCTACCGGCTTTGGTTGCGCGGTAGTTGCCGGTTCGGTTGCCGGCACAGGTAATGGGCGGCGAAATGCCTTGTAAATTTCTTCCAACCCCATCTCCTCTTCCTGCATCGCCTGCCTGAATTCTTCGGCCAGTATGGCTATCATCTCTTTGATTTGCGACAGGCTGTGCAGGCGGGTTATGGTAAACCGGATACCCGTATTTTTCATTGGCACCGTGGGGAAGATGGCCAGGTTGAGGTAATAGCCCGCCCGTAACATTCTTTCTATTAGGTTATAACCGAGGCGGGGCAACGATACGCCTATGAAGAAAATAGCGGCCTCGGGTTCGGAGAAAACAGGCAATCC
>JBDHYM010000009.1:0-35604 GCA_039811405.1 Flavihumibacter sp.
GCAGAGGCGGCGAACAGCCCGTATTATGCCGGCGTGGGTCGCCTGTTGAAAGCCTATATGTACCAGCTCACCGTCGATGCCTGGGGAGATGTTCCTTATTCGGAAGCTACCCAGTTCGGCTCCAACCTGTATCCGAAATACGACGATGATGCGAGCATCTATCTCGATCTCGTCAAAACCATCGATACGGCTATTACCAACCTCAACGAGCCCAGCTCGGTATTTGTGCCCAACCAGAACACAACGATCTATGCGGGCGCCTGGGCTACGATGAAAAAAAGGTGGATACGTTTCGGCAATACGCTGAAGCTGCGTCTCTTCATTCACTATTCGCAACAGGACCCCACCTATGCAACCACCCAGATCACTGCACTGGTGAACAGCGGCGCCGAGTTCATGACCTCGAACGACGACAGCTTCAAAATGCCTTTCCTGGCCGAAGCCAGCCGCCAGAACCCCATTGCCAGTATTGAAGGTGGCCAGTTCAGGAACGCGTTTTTCCCCAACAGGTTCCTGGTTAATATGATGAACACCAATAGCGATCCCCGCAGGGCGAACTATTTCGTTCCATTCCCTTACAATTCCAGCCCGGCTACTTACAAGGGCGCCAGTGTGGAAGATGCGTCTTCTGTCGCTTATTCACGCCTGAGCTCTTACCTGAAAGGAGATGCCACGTATAACAACGTGGTGATAAATGCCGACGGATCTATCACCGATGGTTCCATCAGTTGGTCAGGCAGTGCGCCCACCCGCCTGCTGACCTTTGCCGAGTATAATTTCATCCGCGCTGAAGCGGCGCTGACCCTGGGAGCACCCGGCGATGCGCAGGACTTCTTTGAAACAGGCATTCGTGCGTCGATGACCGATGCCGGGGTGGCTGCAGCAGCCATCGACGAGTATCTTTCGCGCATGGGAACCCTGGCAGGTACGCAGCAGCAAATGCTGGAACAGATCATCAACGAAAAGTTCGTTGCCAATTTTGGCGTAGTGATGGAGAACTGGACAGACTGGAGAAGAACCGGTTATCCCGCCATCACCCGGGTTCCGTCTTCGATCGCGGCTTACGACCAAATACCCCGCTCGCTGGTGTATCCGTTGTCTGAAAGCAGCTCGAACCCCAACACACCGGCACGCACAGATATGCTCAGCCGGGTGTTCTGGGACACAAGACAATAACCTCAAATTCATAAGGCATGAGACTTGCTACCCTGTTGGCAGCAGCCACCGCACTTTGCAGTGCGGTGGCCACTGCCCAGTCGCCCGCGCCCGATAATACGGCGCAAGCCATGGTTGCCCTCCAGGCAGCCCGCGCAGATCAGTATCGTTTACTGGCTGATAAAACGGCCGACCAGCAGGCAGTGCTCGAGCGAATGCTCGACCTGGGCATGTGGTCTGCCGTAGATTCAACGCTATCGCATCGCGGAAAAGACATCAGCAGCCAGTTGTTAAGGGCCGACCTGCTGATCCTGAACAACGACTTCTTCGCTGCCGCCAAACTGGTAGACGCAGCCATGAAGCAATCGCCCACTGCTGAAAAGGCCATCCGCCTGCGCGCTTTTCTCGATATGCAGGCCTGGCGGCTGGAAGAAGCTGCCAACCGCTGCCGCACGTATCTCTCGAAAAAACCTTCGGAGAAAATGGCGGTGCTGTTGGGTAAAGTGTACCTCCTGCAAAAGAAATATCCCCAGGCCATTGAAGTGGCAGACGGACTGCTGGCGAAGAACCCTTCACTCGCAGCGGCCTATCAACTGAAAGCCGATGTGTATTTCTGGGACCAGCAGCCAGCCAAAGCAGAGGCGCCTTTGCTGAAATCGCTGGAGCTCGATCCGTTCAACGCTGATGCACGCTTTTCATATGGCTATGCCATCTGGCGCCGTGTAGATGCTACGCAACTGAACGCGATGGCGGCGCAATGGGAAGTGGCGCTGGCGGTTAACCCCCTTCATTTTCAAACGCATTGGCATTGGGGCAATGGGCATACCAACCTGACCTATGCCGATTATGCCGAGCCGACCGACGACCAGGTACGCGACCGGCTGAAGATCGCCGACTCGCTTTTCCAGGCAGGAAAATTCGCAGCAGCCATTGCCCGGACAGTGGAAGTGGAGAAAGAGTTTCCGGCTTCTGTAATTCCCCTGTTACACCGCGGTTCTTTGTACTATGCGAATTTCGACGACTCCAATCTCGTAAGGCTGGATTCGGCCGAACAGCTATTCAGAAGAATACTGGCGCGGAAAAAACACTACGGGCCGGCGCACAACGGCTTGTCTGCAGTAATCAAATCGAAACGTATTCCGTTCCTGGCTGATTATGCTGCGGTCACCAAAAAGCTGAAGAATCCTGCCATTACCGATATGGTATCGTTCGAACGGGTTTTCCCCGACGTGGCGTACTACCCCGGCACCATTGCCAAGGGAATGGTGTGGAACCAGATGTACACGGCGGTGGTATATTTCCCTTTCCTGAGCAAGATGAACCGCCAGTTCCATGTGCCGCCGCTGCACATCGACCTCGCTACAGCGATGAACAGCTCGCAGTTCAGAACATCCACTACGTTCGATAACCGCCAGTGGATGGATATCCGCGGGGTGGGCAGCGGTGCCGCCGCCATCGAATACGTGGAGAGAGGCGCTTACGGCGAAAGGAATGTGGTGCTGCACGAATACGTTCACCTGTTCCATGGCTCGGTGCTTACCGACGAAGAGAACAGGGCTGTTCGCGCACACTATTACCAGGCAATGAAAGAGAACCGCACGCTCGACTATTATTCGCAGAACAACGAAAGCGAATACCTGGCGCAAACTTATCCCGCCTATTTCGAGCCGGTTAAGGTTCACCCGCTTGACTTCAAGTCGATGAACACGACCAACGATCTGAAAACAAAAGATCCGTCGATGTACGCGTTCCTCGACAAGCTGGTTAAGAAAGAAAAAGCCTACCTGGCCGGCGATAAAAAAGCCATGGCCAGCAACTGGGCCCAGGTATATCTCAACAACAGCCGCCAGCGGAATATAGATGCGGAGAAAGCCAAAAAATACCTTGATACCGCCCTGCAATACGACCCTGCTTATGTCCCGGCCATACTTGCTTATGCGCAACTGTATTCGGGCCAGCAGCAATTTGCCGATGCAGAGAACTGGCTGAAAAAGGCGCAGCAACTGAATGAACGCTATGCGCCCGTTTACATGGGCTGGGCGGCATTGGCGGCTGCAAAAGTGGAAGCAGGTGCGCTCGATCAGCAAAAAGGACTGGTGGAGCAGGAGAACTGGCTTAACAAAGCAAAATCGCTTGAAACCGACTACCAGGAGCAGGCGCGTGTAAACGGCTTGCAGCGCGATCTTTACCAGCGGTATGCCCGGTACGACCAGGGTATCGCCGCAGCGGATGAATATGTTAAGACCGGCTCCGATATCTCTACTTACCTGCGCGACCGGAAAGACGATGCCCGTGCGTATGCGGCGGGCCTGCGGGCTGCCACCGGCGACCAGCATGCGCTTTCGCAATTGAAAGACCTCGTAATGAAGAAGCCGCAGAATTATGGATTGCGAAAGCAATATGGCGTGGCACTGATCCAGCAGAAACAATATGCCGCAGCCGTATCGACCCTGCAGGAGGCGCAGCGCATCCTGGCGGCATCGCGTAACGGACGGCCCGATTTTGACCTGCTGATCGCCGAGGCCGAACTTGCCCAGCAGCATAACAGTGAAGCACAAACGCTGTTGCAGCAGTTGCCTGCCCAGTCACAGCGGCTGGATGAAGCCGATCGTCTGCGCCTGGTTCGCGTATTGGCGGCGGCAGGGCAGAAGGAGCAGGCGAAAACCATCTTCGGCAAAATGAAACAGGGTGGCCTGCCGGCTTATACCATCGATTATAACCAAACGGCTTCCACGATTCAGTAATAATTTATCTATTCAAATACAACAACTCAACAGCAATGAAAAAGATCAGTTTTTTAGTAGTTCTGTCCGGACTGCTGGTAAGCCATGCTTTTGCACAGCGCGGACCTGCCGGTCCTCCGACCTCCGGTTCACGCCCGGCCGATTCCACCCAGATGAAGCAGACGCCCGGCGGCAAAGATGATATTACCCTGCCGGCCAACACAACGGTAGTTACCAAGCACGAGCTGACAGTAAAAGGCGTGAAATTTCCCTATACGGCCACTACCGGCACACAGCCGGTATGGAATGCCAGCGGGAAAGTGACCGCTTCGCTGTTTTATGTTTTCTATGAGCGCTCCGACGTGAAAGACAAAGCCAATCGTCCGCTGATCATTTCTTTCAATGGTGGTCCCGGTACTGCCAGCGTTTGGATGAACATCGGCTTTACTGGCCCGCGTCGCCTCATGATCGACGACGAGGGTTATCCCGTTCAGCCTTATGGTATCCGCGAGAATCCTTACTCGGTTCTTGACGTGGCCGATATCGTTTTCATCGATCCCGTTAATACCGGCTTCTCCCGTATTCTCGACGATAAAACACCGACCTCTACGTTCTTTGGTGTTAACGCCGACATCAAGTACCTGTCTGAATGGATCAGCGCTTTCCTCGGCCGTGTGAATCGCTGGGAGTCGCCCAAATACCTGATCGGCGAAAGCTATGGTACAACCCGTGTATCCGGTTTGGCACAGGCCCTGCAGAGCACCCAGTGGGTGTACCTGAACGGTGTGATCCTGGTATCACCGACCGACCTGGGCATCGACCGCAGCGGACCGGTGAAGAATGCCTCTTTCCTGCCGTATTATTCGGCTACTGCCTGGCACCATAAAGCACTGGCAGCAGACCTGCAGGGCAAGGAGCTGGAGCAAATGCTGCCGGAGGTAGAGAAATTTACCGTAGAAGAATATGGTCCTGCGCTCACCATGGGCGGCATGCTTTCTCCCGAGAAGAGAGACCAGATCGCCACCAAGGTTGCCCGTTATAGTGGCATCGACAAAAAAGTGATCCTGCAGAACAACCTCTACATTTCCACTTCGCTGTTCTGGAAAGAGCTGCTGCGCGATAAAGGATACACTGTTGGCCGTCTTGATTCCCGCTATCGTGGTATCGACCGCGCCGATGCAGGCATCCGCCCTGATTACAATTCGGAGCTCACTTCGTGGCTGCATTCTTTCACGCCGGCCATCAACACCTACCTGCGGAACGACCTCGGCTTCAAAACCGATCTGAAATATTATATGTTCGGACCGGTTCATCCCTGGGATAATACCAACAACCACACCGGCGACGACCTGAGCCTGGCCATGCATACCAACCCCAACCTGCAACTGCTGGTATTGTCGGGTTATTATGACGGCGCCTGCGATTATTTCAACGCCAAGTATAACATGTGGCAGATGAATGCCAGCGGCAAGCTGACCAACCGGATGCACTTCAGGGGATACCGCAGCGGGCACATGATGTACCTGCGTACGGAAGACCTGCGCGACAGCAACGAACACCTGCGCGAGTTCATCAAGAATTCGATTCCGGGTAAAAATGTTCCTGCGAAATATTAAGCATTCCATCAATTGAAAGCCAGGGCTCCTCATTTTTAAAACAGAAATTATGCAACAGATCAGAACATGGATTCTTATATGCATAGCCATCTTACAGTATTGGGTGGCGGGTGCGCAGATAGCTGCGGCGCCGCCCCGGCACGAAGGCGAGGGGCCCTGGCAACAATTGATCATTCGCGGCGTAACACTTATCAACGGCACCTTATCGCCGCCCGTTGGTCCGGTTGACATCGTTGTTACCGGCAACCGCATTACCGAGATCAGGAACGTAGGTGCTCCCGGCGAAATAGCGCCTCCCAATCGCCGCCCGGCCCTGGCGCCCGGTGGAAAAGAGCTCAATGCAGAAGGCATGTACCTGCTGCCGGGCTTTGTTGATACCCACGCGCATATCGGCGGCAACCAGGCCCCGAATGCCGAATATGTTTTCAAGCTCTGGATGGCGCATGGCGTCACCACCATTCTTGACCCCGGCTCCATGAACGGACTGCAGTGGGTACTGGATCACAAGCAAAAAAGTGACAAGAACGAGATCACCGCGCCCCGTATCAAAGCATACACCGTTTTCGGGCAGGGATCGAAAAAGGCGATCAGCACACCTGCAGAAGCGGTGGACTGGGTTCGTCAAAACGCCAAGGCAGGCGCCGACGGCATTAAATTTTTTGGCTCCGCTCCGGAAATCATGGATGCAGCCATTAAGGAAAACAAAAAGCTGGGACTGCGTTCAAAAATGCACCACAGCCAAACCCAGGTGGGACGCTGGAATGCAATGAACAGCGCACGCGCCGGCCTCACTTCACTGGAACACTGGTATGGATTGCCCGAAGCGCTCTTCAGCGACCGCACGGTGCAGCACTATTCGCTGAAATACAACTACAGCAACGAATTCGACCGCTTTTCGGAAGCCGGTCAGTTATGGCGGCAGGCAGCGCCTCCTTATTCGGAACACTGGAATAAAGTGATGAACGAAATGCTGTCGCTCGATTTTACCATGAGCCCCACATTGGTCATCTATTCAGCCAACCGCGACCTGATGCGGGCGCGGCGGGCCGAATGGCATGAGCAATACACACTTCCCTCGTTGTGGGAGTTCTTTTCGCCCGCACCCGGTAAGCATGGCTCTTACTGGTTTTCGTGGGGTACCGAGCAGGAAATTGAATGGAAGGAAAACTACCGGTTGTGGATGACCTTCCTGAACGAATACAAGAACCGCGGAGGCCGCGTAACCGTGGGTACCGACGCCGGATTTATTTACCAGCTTTATGGTTTCGCTTATGTATCGGAGCTCGAGCTGCTGCGCGAAGCCGGCTTCCATCCGCTGGAAGTAATCAAGGCTGCCACCCTCAATGGCGCCGAAGCGCTGGGGATGGACAAAGAGATCGGTACGGTAGAGCTGGGTAAGCTGGCCGACTTCGTTATCATCGACCAGAACCCGCTGGAGAACTTCCAACTGCTGTACGGCACCGGCGCCCTCGCCCTGGATGCAGCACACAAACCGGTTCGGCTGGGCGGCGTCAAGTACACCATCAAAGACGGCATCATTTACGACGCAAAAAAATTGCTGGCCGATGTAGAGAAAATGGTGGAAGACGATAAAGCCAAAAAGAATTATAAGATCAAACAACCCGGACAATTAAAATAACAACAGTGAAAGACCAGCAGCACCCGGATGAGATGAAGAGAGAATTGGGCCTTTTGGATGCCACCATGCTGGTGGCGGGCTCCATGATCGGATCAGGCATTTTCATTGTCAGCGCCGATATCGTTCGACAGGTGGGGAGCGGCTTATGGTTGCTGCTGGTCTGGTTACTGACAGGCGTCATCACCTTGTTCGCCGCCGTGAGCTATGGCGAGCTGTCTGCGATGTTTCCCAAAGCAGGCGGACAATACATCTACCTGCGCGAGTCTTACAACCGCTTTGTAGGATTCTTGTACGGGTGGTCGTTTTTCACCGTTATCCAAACCGGCACCATCGCTGCCGTGGGCATTGCCTTCGCTAAATTCGCCGCCTATCTTTTTCCCGCCGTCGGCGACCAGAACCTGCTGTTTTCCATTGGAAGCTTTCATTTCAATGCATCGCAGTTGCTGGCTATTATCACCATCATATTGCTGACATGGATTAACAGCCGCGGCGTGCGGAATGGCAAAATCATACAAACCACGCTTACCACCATTAAGCTGCTGTCGCTTTTCGGGTTGATCATTGCCGGCCTGCTTTCTTTCAGGGGCGAGGTATGGCAAGCCAACTGGGGCAGCCTTGCCGCAGCGCACTGGAACGAAGGCGCTGCCTCGCCCGTGCCCATCGGCGGCGCCCTGCTGTTTGCCGCCATCACGGCAGCTATGGTTGGTTCGTTGTTTTCGAGCGATGCCTGGAACAACGTTACTTTCATCGCGAGCGAGATCAGGAACCCTACCCGCAATATCGGCCGGAGCCTTTTATACGGAACCCTGATCGTGACGGTGATTTACGTGATGTGCAATGTGATGTATATCGGCATTCTGCCTATGGCCGAAATCGCCCATGCGCCGGCCGACCGGGTAGCCGTTGCCGCTTCCCACTATATTTTCGGCGAAGCCGGCGCCATCGTTATCGCCATCATGATCATGATCTCGACTTTTGGCTGCAACAACGGGCTCATTTTATCGGGCGCCCGCGTGTATTACAGCATGGCGAAAGACGGCCTCTTCTTCAAGAGCGTCAGCAACCTGAACCAGGCGGAAGTGCCCGCGAAAGGGCTGTGGGCGCAATGCATCTGGGCATCGTTTCTTTGCCTGACCGGCAAATACGGCGACCTGCTCGATTATGTCGTATTCGTTGTGCTGATATTTTACATACTTACGATCGTAGGCATATTCATCCTTCGCAAAAAAAGACCCGATATACCACGTTCATACCGGGCGCTTGGTTATCCCGTGATACCGGCGCTGTATTGCCTGGCAGCGGTCAGCATTTGCGTGGGACTTATCGTATATAAAACGGCTACCTGCGGCTGGGGGCTGGTAATTGTGCTGCTCGGCATTCCCGCTTATTATATTTTTCAACGCTTAGAAAAACGATGATGAGTACCGCCATTTCACCTTCCGTATTCCAGAATACGGAGATCGCCTTCCACCGTAAGTCTGACGGAGACCTCAAGCAGACTTACTGGCTGTTCAGGATTATAGCAAGCCCTTTTCTGACGGCGATCGGCCCCCCGCTCACCCGGTTTGCGCTGGCCTGTCACCTGCCGGTAAAAGGGCTGATCAGAAAAACCCTGTTCAAGCAATTTTGCGGCGGTGAAACCATCCAGGGCTGCGAGCCCGCCATGCAACAGATGGCGGCCGATCATATCGGTACCATTCTCGACTATTCACTCGAAGGCCATGAAGACGAGCAGGTGTTCGATCGTGCCGCAGATGAGATATGCCGAACCATCGAGTACGCGGTCGGTAAGGACTATATTCCTTTTTCCGTATTTAAAATGACGGGACTGGGCGCGTTTTCGCTGCTGGAAAAGAAGGCTGCGGGCGACCCGCTGACGCCCGAGGAAGTGCTGGCCTGGCAGAAAGTGAAAGACCGTTTCGACCGGATCTGTCAATTGGGATATTCCTGCGAACAACCCGTATTGGTAGACGCCGAGCATTTCTGGATACAATCGCTGATCGACGACCTGGTGCTTGACGCCATGCGCAAATACAACAAGGAGAAAGCAGTTATTTTCACCACCTGCCAGATGTACCTTAAAACAGGTTTGACGCTTTTGCACAAATTCATCGATGCCGGCAGGAGCGAAGGCTTTTTTATAGGGGTTAAGATGGTGCGCGGCGCCTACATGGAAATCGAACGCGAGCGCGCAAAAGAGAAAGGATATCCTTCGCCCATTCACGATACAAAAGCGGATAGCGATGCCTGTTATGACAGCGGGATACTGGCGGCGCTGGATAATGCCGACCTGGTGTCGCTGATGGCCGGTACGCACAACGAGAACAGTTGCCTGCTGTTGATGAAAGAGATGGCGGCAAGAGGTATGGCGAACGACGACCGGCGTATCTGCTTCGCGCAGCTATACGGCATGAGCGATAACCTCAGCTATAACCTGGCACACAACGGTTACCGGGTGGCCAAATACCTTCCTTATGGTTCGGTGGAAGTGGTGTTGCCGTACCTGTTCAGGCGCGCCAAAGAAAATACTTCCGTGGCCGGGCAGGTAGGGCGGGAGCTATCCCTGATTGTAAAGGAAAAGAGCCGACGCGGGCTATAAGGCTGCAAAAACCAGCTATAACGGGCTTTTTACGAGCGATTCCCATTCTTCTTCGATCGACTGCAGCGGGCGGGATTATTCCCAGCATGTTTCTTGGTGCCATTTTTAATTAAAAGTGGATAGTGGTAACATACTAACCACTATCCACTTAGAGAAGGGAACCTTATTTATTTTCCTGCTACGTATTTGGCAGGCTGTCCTTTTGCAGGTGTGCTTTTTTTGATAAATGCACGCAGGTCATCATTTGCTGTCACAATATCTTCTCCTCTCAAGTACATCATGTGGCCGCTTTTGTAGCCTTTCCATGACATGCGGTCTTTCAATTTTCCACCGGGATCCATCTGCCACATATTGTACTGTGCGTTGAAGAAATCGCAGGCGCCGTCGTAATAACCCGACTGTACCAGCAGGTGCATGAAAGGATTCATCGCCATAGCCGTTCTTAAATCGTAACCGGTATGATCCGCGTTCTCACCGGTACGCAACCATGGCTGCACGGGGCCAAACATATAGTATTTCAGATCGGTTTTGTATTTAAGCACTTCGTTGAAATAATAATTGATCGGAGGCGTAAAGGAATGCAGCCAGGAAGTAAGTTCGGGAGCGTAATCCGGTCTTTCGCCCGCATTTTCCTTGTCGATACCGAGGTATCTTGAATCCAAACGACCGATGGTATATCCTTTGTCCCTTAACAGTTCTTTCCAAAAGAAAGAAGCGGGGATTACCAGGTTGTGATCGAGCACTACCTGCTCTTTCAAACCTGAATACTTCGCGATCTTCGCAGCTACCTGTTTTCTCTTTGCGGGATCGATGAAACCGCCTTCCATCAATGCAGGAATGTATTCATCGATGGTGAATTTCTCTATTTCCGGCAGCATAGCTTCGAGGTCTTTTTGCTGCAGGTCGGGAGAAAGCACTTTATGATGCCAGGCGGTAGCGGCATAGTAAGGCAGCATATTGGCATCACCTACCGGGCCAACCCTTTCAATGCCGAGGTTGGTGGGAGATACGAGAATAACGCCGTTTACATACAACCAGTTATTTTTCTGTAACTCGAGGGCCAACCCCGATACGCGTGTTGTACCGTAGCTTTCACCAATCAGGTATTTGGGAGAGCTCCACCTGTTCTTACGACTTACGAAAGTGCTGATCCATTCGGCCAAATATTTGGTGTCTGCATTCACGCCGAAAAACTTGGAGCGGGGCACTTTGTCATTCGCCATGCGGGAGTAACCGGTGTTTACCGGATCGATGAATACGATGTCGGCCACATCCAGTATGGAATTGGGGTTGTCTTTTACTCCGTAGGGCTGTAACGGATATCCTTCGCTGTCAACATTCAATACCTTAGGACCGGTATACCCGAGATGCATCCAAACGGAAGCTGTACCGGGTCCGCCGTTAAAGGATATGATCAAAGGGCGGCTGGCCTTGTCTTTAACATCGGATCTTTCATAATAGGTAAAAAACAAGCCGGCGATCACTTTGTTGTCTTCATCCCATACAGGCTGTGTTCCCACGGTTGCTGTATAGGGAACAGGCACTCCCTTGATGGTAACCGACCCGGTAGAGGTAATGGTGGAGTCCATGTTAAGTTTTGCATCATAGGGAGTAGGTGGCACGTTATACCTTGGCGCCTGTGCGGCGCCCATGGGAAAACCTCCCTGTTGTCTTTGGGCAAAAAGAACGGTACAGAAGCATATCGCGAGCGGCAAAAGAAAAATATTTTTTTTCATTTCAGTTAGTTTAAATGACTCTGAAAATTGTTGCGTTTATTTATACTGTGCAGGCTGGTTGGGTTTGGGAAGCGTTTTCTTTACAAATTCCCTGATGTCTTCGTTTGAGGTCTGCAGATCTTCATAACGCAGATACATCATGTGTCCGCTGTGATATCCTTTCCAGGAGAACCTGTCTTTCATTTTACCGCTTTCATCAATATGCCACATATTGTATTTGGCATTGAAATAATCGCAGGCGCCGTCAAAATAACCGGATTGTACCATTACATGCAGAAAGGGATTCTGCGCCATTGCCTGTCGTAAGTTTTCGCCGGTCTGATCTCCTGTCCGGTTCCAGCCGGGCGTATGACCGGCGATAAAATACTTTAGATCGGTTTTATACCCCAGTACTTCTCTTAAATAGTAGTTTATCGCGGGAGTGAATGTATGCTGCCAGGAAGTGTTTTCTGCAGCATAGTCCGGTCTTTCGCCCGCAGTTTCAAAATCGATACCGAGATACCTCGAATCCAAACGTCCTATATTATATCCTTTATCTCTTAACAATTCTTTCCAGAAAAAAGCCGGGGGTACAACAAGGTTGTGCTCCAGGATCACTTTTTCGGACAAACCGGAATACCGGGAATATTTTTTTGCTATCTCCTTTCTTTTGGCATCATCCAGAAATCCGCCGCGGGTTATAGCCGGAGTCAGCTCTTTTATCGTGAATTGCTCCACTTCCGGTAAATATTCTTCGAGCTTTTTCGACTGCAGATCGGAGCTGAGGACTTTGTGATACCAGGCAGTAGCTGCATAATAAGGTAACATATTTGCTCCGGCCACAGGCCCCTGGCGTTGAATGCCCAAACCGGTTGGAGATACCAATATAACGCCATTAAGATACATCCATCCGGCGTTCTGCAATTGGAGCGCCAGGCCGGATACCCTGGTAGTGCCATAACTTTCTCCAATCAGGTATTTGGGAGAGCTCCACCTGTTTTTTCGGGTCATGAAATTGGTTATCCACTCAGACAGGTATTTGATGTCTTCATTTACACCAAAAAATAAACTCAGCGGTACGGAATCATTAACCGCCCGGGAGAAGCCGGTGTTTACCGGTTCTACATACACGATGTCTGCTATATCCAATAGGGAATAAGGATTGTCTTCAATGCCATAAGGCTGAACGGGATAACCTTCCTTATCCACTTTCACTCTTTTTGGACCGGTATAACCGATATGCATCCAGCAGGATGCAGCGCCGGGTCCGCCATTGAATGAAACAAAGATCGGTCTTGATTTCCTGTCGGATACATCCGATCTTTCATAATACACATAAAAGAGGCTGGCAATCACTTTGCCATTTTCGTCGAAGACGGGCTGGTTACCGGCGGTAGCGGTATAGGGCACAGGCAAGCCCTTGATGGTGGTTTGTCCCTTTGTAGTCACGGCCTCATCAATCTTAATTTTTCTGTTTTGCGCAGAAACAGACATAACCGCAAATAAGCAAGCAATTAGAAGAAATCTGATTTTCATATTTGTTCATTTACATATTTATTTTTGAACCACACAGGCAAATAGAAAATATTATTACCTGTATGCTTCGTTTTGAACCAGGTTGGAGTTTGTTCTTGTTTCCACAGAAGGAAAGGGAAGCACTTGCCTGCCGGCAGTGCCGATGGCGTAAAACGGTTTGCTGCCCTTGCTCCTGATAACATTAGAAAAAACGGTTAGCCCCAATCCTCTCCTGATTACATCAAACCATCGTTGGCCTTCTCCTACAAATTCCAGTTTACGTTCTTTCAGGATAGCGTCGATCATTTCTTCTTTGGTAGCCGCAGTAGTATTGCCGAGACCTGCTCTTGTGCGCACGTTATTCAGATCGACTGCCGCTCCTTCGATATCGTTCTGCTCCGCTTTGGCTTCGGCTCTTATCAGGAACTGTTCTGCGAGGCGCAGCATCTGGAAGTTGTCAGCGTTTTGAGGAGTGCTCCATTTGGTTGTATAATATGTACCGGCAGAAGCATTCAAAGCAGTGAATGTGCTTCTTACGTCTGCAGGATCGGAAATCATTTCCTGGTAGAAAGCATCGTGCAATGCGGAACCGCCCCGGCCGCCGAGGCTTGAAGGAAAATACCATTGCCTTAATCCCTGCCCGTCGGTAGCCGAATACTGTAATTCAAATATGGATTCCTGGCTGTTTTTGGTAGTGAAAATGCTGGCAAAAGGCGTAGAGAGTGTGTTGGTGCCAATCACCGCCGTAGATAGTTCCTGGGCTTTGCCCCAGTTTTTGTTATACAGGTAATATCTCGCCAGGAGTGCTCTGGCAGCAGCTTTGGTAGCTTTTCCCTTGGTTAGTGCGGCAGAGGAACGGCTTTCGGGTAGCAGATTCACTGCCTGCAGCAGATCCGCCTCCGCCTGGTCATATGACTGGCGAAGGGTGCTTCTCGTGGCAAAATCAGCATCGGTAAGCCCTGCGGAAGGAGTGAGTTTAATCACCACGCCTTCTGTTCCGTACACATCCGGGAAACCTCCCCAAAGCCTGGTTAGATCGAAGTAGGCCAACCCGCGGATAAAATAAGCCTGCCCAATGAGATCCTCTTTCTGTGCCTGGTTGGCTTCGATACCAGGCACATATGTGATCACATTATTGGCGATGTCAACACACCTGTATAATGCAGTGTACAAGTCTTCCACTTCGGAATTATCGACGCCCCAGTTAAATTCATCTGCCGCGATCAGCGCATCCCATGTATCGATTTGCTGCGACTGGTCGGATGCAATATCCGTTATAACCTGCACCCTCCATTGATATACGGTCTGTAGGTTATGATACAGGCCGTTCACCACACCTTCTGCATCACCTATAGTTGCAAAGGCCTTGCTACTGCTTACCTGGTCCAAGGGCTCGATAACCAGGACGTTGCACGACGATACTGCCAAGGCAGCTACCAGGCTATATATTAACTTCTTCATGATTTCTTTTCATTTTAGAATGTGAGATTGATACCGCCCATGAATGTTCTTAATTGGGGCATCACACCAAGGTCGATACCCTGTATGGTTTCAGAGCCTCCGCCCGATACTTCGGGATCAAAGCCGGTGTATTTTGTGAATGTAAGTACGTTCTGACCGGATACATAGACCCTGATCTTGCTCGCTTTGATCTTTGACGCAACAGAAGAAGGCAGATTGTAACCGAGGCTGACATTTTTCAACCGCAGATAAGATGCGTCTTCTACGTGGCGGGATGGTCTGAAGTTGTTGTTATAGTTCTTTGTTCCCATACGGGGTATATCCGTAATATCGCCGGGCTTCTGCCATCTGTCCAACTGCTGGGCGGAATAACCGGTTGTTCTTGTGCCGCCATGTTCAAAGAAATAGCGGTTATAGTTGAACACGGAGTTACCATAGCTGTACTGGAAGAAAACATTCAGATCGACATTCTTATAAGTGAGTGTGTTGTTGAAACCTCCCTGGAACTTGGGCCAGGCAGATTTATCAATAATAATCCTGTCTGTATTGATGTTGAAAACGCCGTCGTCTCCTGTATTCCAGATAATATCGCCGGTTTTGGGATCCACCCCCAGTTGCTCATGCACATAAAAAGAGAACATGGGGTGGCCCTCTTCCATCCTTATATACTCGCGGGTAGCCACATTAATGGGTGCTGCCAGTTTTTTAATGAGGTTATTGTTACGGGAAATATTAAAGTTTACATCCCAGGTAAAATCCCTGGTAGCAACAGGCGTTGCGCCAATCGACAGTTCAAAGCCCTTGTTTTGCATTTCGCCGTAATTCTGCAGCAAGGTGTTATACCCGATAGAACGTGGCACAGGAACTGCCAGAAGCATGTCGCTTGTCTGCTTATTGTAATAATCCAAAGAAAGCCGGATCTTACTATCCAGTAGCGCCACATCCAGACCGATATCAAACTGCGCGGTGGTTTCCCATTTCAAATCGGGGTTGGCCAACTGGACGGGTGCAAAGCCGGGATAATCAACATAAGCCGCTGTGCTGGCAGGGCCGGGACCGCCGCCACCACGGTAACCGCCTCTTTCACCGCCCCACAACCCAAGCGATGCAAAGTTCCCGATACCGCTTTGGTTTCCGGTGATACCATAGCTCGCTCTCCATTTGAATTCGTTGATAAACGAAACATCTTTCATGAAATTTTCCCTGTTCATAGCCCAGCCTGCAGATACGGAAGGAAAGAAGCCCCACCGGTGGTTGGCGCCAAACCGGGAAGAACCATCGTAGCGAAAATTAGCAGTGAACATGTATTTCTTTTCCCAATCATAGATGAGACGTCCGAACCAGGAGGAGATCGCCCATTGGGACTCGTTCGCAGTGGAGTTTTTGGTAGCAGCAGCAGCAATTGTTCTGAAGCTGTTGCCGGGGAAACCGGTACCGCTGGCGGAAGTAATATTGTAGGTGTTCGTCTGTACAGTATTACCTGCAAGGAGATTGAAACTGTTGCTTCCGCCGAGCTTGAACTGGTAGGTTAAAGTGTTTTCATTGATCCAGTTAAAATCCCGGATCACACTGTTGGAAGCGCTGCCGCCTACGCTGGCGCCGGCGTTCAACAGTGTATTGCTGTAATTGTTTTCAAGAATATAGCTGTAGTCAATGCTCCAGTTGCTCCTGAACGCCAAACCCGGGAGGATGGTATAATCGCCGAAGAAATTACCCAGGAACCTGTCGGTAGTCATCAGGTAATCTGTTTCATTCGCCACAGCAATAGGGCTTTCCCAGATGAATTTGTTGTAGGATCCGTCCGCATTGTACAACGGCTGATCAGCCGGATAGAAAAAGCTATTTGCAAGAGAAGAGTTGATATTGTTACCATTCTGTGAACGATTACGCGTGCCGTGGGAATAAAACAGGCTGGTGCCGAATTTCAGCTTATCGGAAGCCTTAAAATCGAGATTGGTCCTGAATGATTTTCTGGTAAAATCCGCCGGACGAATTATCCCTTCCTGTTCAAAAAGGTTCCCTGAAACGAGGTATTTAATGCGATCGTTACCACCGGCAACAGAAGCGTCTACGTTATATAGACCAGCAGTTTGCATAATGGGCGTCAGCCAGTCATAATCCGGTGCGCTTTCCGGGTTCGCGTATAAAGGTTTATAGGGCTTTCCCGAGGCGTTCAGCGCATCCAGCGATCCGTAGGTATCGATCCAGTCCTGGGCCCTGCCTTCGTTCTGGAGCATTTCAAACTGCGGACCGGTTACCCGAAGATCAAGGGGATCTTTCCATGGCTTGCCGGAACCGAAATATGTTGACAGGTTCACTACAGGCTTGCCGTTCTTGCCGCGCTTGGTAGTAATAAGGATCACACCGTTGGCGGCTCTTGCCCCGTAAATGGCCGTAGCAGAAGCGTCTTTCAAAATCTCCATCGATTCAATATCACTCGGGTTCAGATCAGCCATCGGGTTGGTAGGCTGCCCAAATGAGTTTGAAGCGAGACTTTGTGGTACGATAGGCACACCATCTATCACATACAAAGGATCTGAACTTGCATTGATAGAAGTTGCGCCCCTTACACGCACCATCACCGCAGTACCCGGCTCACCCGAAGAAGCCGTTACGGTAACGCCGCTGCTTCTTCCCTGCAATAGCTGGTCAGGGCTGGGCATCGGTATGTTCTTGATCTCGTCTGCACTAACGCTGGAAATAGCGCCCGTAACCGTTTTTTTGCTCTGTGTGCCATAACCCACTACTACCACCCCATCAAGATTATTGTCTTTTGTGCTCAGTGTGACGGTTATATCGTCTGCTTTGGTGACTACCTGCTCGGCAGGCGAAAATCCTACGCTTGTAAATACCAGTGTAAAAGGCGTTTTACCTGTAATGGAAAAGGTTCCGTCGTCGGAGGTAAATGATGAAACAGTTGTGTTTTTGATGGTAACGGTCACTCTGGCTAAAGGAGTATTTTCTGCCGTTACCACCTTACCCTTAATGGTAGTTTGCGCATTCAGAAATGATGCGCTGATGGTACCCAATAGCAATAGCAGCAGAAACTTTGTGCTTCTTCTTCCCATTTGCAGTAGTTTTTGGTTATTGTAAAATCTTCTTAATGAAAGTGAATGAAACGTACTAACAATATTCTAAATTAAAATCACCCTATTTTCAGTTTGCCAATTTCTTTACACGATAGGATAATTTCAGTTTAGGTAACACATCAATGAGATGGTTTCATAAATCCGACTTTTACTTTCACTGCTGCCCGGACCATAACTTAATACCGGTTCGTTCCAGGGCAAGAGGATTTTCAATAGTGCGTGAGGGAGCCAAAACCAGAATATGTGGCAGACGCAAATCCGTACAGAGATGGCGAAATGACTTCTCCAAAAAATTCTCGTTAATTATCATTCTCTTTACAATTATTAATCGGAATACGCGGGTCGTTTTTTGTAATTATTTGGATATCAGCAAATAGCATTTTTTTCAATTATCTTAATCAATTGACAATCAACAACGAGGCAGTTGTTCAATGACTTTTAAAAAATACCGCACTATCGCGTCAATAATTTGCATTTTTATCATTATTTTAAGTTAAATATCATCTGAACCTGGTATTCGCTAAAAATATTAGATAGTATCTCGTGTTGTCTGCCAGTTTGCTTGTATAAAAAACCATTTGCTCTCTTAGCAACAAATACCTTTTGTATTCACCCCAGTATTGTAATTATATATTGAATAAGCGTATGAGAATTGTACAGTTTACAGCTCCTGTTCCGAAAGATGATACGGTAGTAGCAGACAGGGATGAGCTTCCTTTCTTTTATGACTGTTATCACCAGCACAAAGAAATGCAGGTAACATATATTATCCGGGGAGAAGGAACCCTCATCGCGGGAAAGTACAGTCAGCCCTTTGTGTCGGGCGAAATTTATATACTCGGCCCAAACCAGCCACACATTTTCAAATCAGCCCCGCAATATTTTGTCTCCCCACAGCAATCAAGTTGTGAAGCCATACATATTTATTTTGACGTAGGCCGTTTACCCAAATTGTTTCTGTCGATGCCTGAACTGGAAGGCGTAAATCGGTTCCTGAAACTGGGTGAAACCGGTTTGCAACTGCCACCGAAATATGTTGGTTGGGCCGGGCATCATATCAAAAAGCTGGTTGGAAAACCAAGCCTGGAAAGGCTTTTGGCAATTATAGAATTGTTCGGTTTCTTCGACAGAGATGTAAAGGGATGGAAATCGCTGAATACCGGTTTCATGGATTATTACTACAACGCCAGTTTCGAAGGCATTCGGATGAGCGATGTGTTTAATTTTACCAGGGAACATTATATGGAGAATATCACGCTGGGAAAAATAGCGGAAGTAGCGAACATCACTCCCAATGCTTTTTGCAAATATTTTAAAAAACACACCCGCAAAACATACAACGCTTTTTTAAATGAGATCAGGATCAACGAAGCCTGCAAGCTCATGATCGGCAATGCTTTTACCAGCATTTCAAATATCGCTTATTCAACCGGCTTTAATAGCGCTACCAATTTCAACAGGGTATTTCGCAAAACCACGGGTATGTCGCCGCGTGATTATTTGCGGGAATATAAGATGAAGGAAGCGTAACATTTGGCCATCCACTTTTTATATCGCGGGAATTGCAAAACATAATATCGTTGTTGCGAATACCGCTTCGAGAAATCCTCTTTTGAATATGCTGAGGCGGCACGAAGTAATCTCCCGGCGGTGGAAGACAAGTCTTGGGGAGCCTGCTTCGTACTTCGCGGTGGCCGGATGGGTAGGGCGGGAGCTTTCCCTGATTGTAAAGGAAAAGGGCCCACGCGGGCTATAGGGGCTGCCAAACCAGCTATAACAGGCTTTTTACGAGCGATTCCCATTCTTCATGTAAGGGCAGGCTGGCGCTTTTTTGTGCCGCGCGCCGGTACCAGTAATCGGCATTCCACTGGTCGCCTTCCACGCGGTGGAGGTAGGCATGTATATGCGCCGAAACCCGGTCGGGCAGGTCCTGGATCAGCTCATGGGCTTTATTCCAGTTGCCGGTGGCGGCATACCAGAGCGATTGCTGCCACACATTAAGGGTAGCCGGTGGCTCGTTCTGCCCGAGGCTGCCGTTGAATTGGTCGAAGGTCATCGGGTCAATGTTACCGAAAATCGAAGAAATGGCAATGGTGATCGAAGAAATTCTATATGGCGCGGGATATGGGGCATCTTTGTGTTGTAATCGATCCGTATCCATGAATGCCCTTGAAATGAAACACAGATAAGCCTTCGATCCAATCCGTTGAAAACAGACCATCCAAAATCCGGGCACCATCCATATCCTGCGAAATTCAGCCTTTGTTTATGAATCAGCCCTGTAGAAACAGCAGAACCAACGAAATCCATCCACGAAAACCAAAACAGATCCCCCGGTAAAAAATTGGTCCCGCTTTGCGCGGGACTTTTTTATTTATGCATCGTCTTCATCTGCCTCGATATCCAGCAGCGGCATACTGATCGTATCGCTGCCGGCAATGCCTTCGATGCTGCCGCGTACATGGGCGGCATTCAACAATACTTTTTCCAATTGTTTTTCGCGGGTTTTCCAGAGTTTTTCCATGGCGTCGCGTTCTTTCTGGATGGAGATGCGCATGGCCAGGAAACCTTCGCGGATGGCTTTCCATTGCTCGCTGAACTCGTGACCCGTCAGGTAGTCGTAGAGCATGTGCATTTTATCGCCTTTGTTTTCCTGGCTGCGGCCGGCGTTGTAGATTTTGAGGATACTGTCGCGGAGCACCTGCACCAGGGCCCGCACCTCGTTGAAATTGCAGATCCAGATACCTTCTTTTTCACCGAACTGCGGCAGGTCGTCGGGCATGGTTTGCGTAACCAGCACCGCGAGGTCGGCGCCCTGGCTGCGCATGTCGGCTTTGAGCTTCTCCACCCAGTCCTTGGAGAAGTTTTTGGCTCTCTTGCTTTCGAATATAATGCGGCCGCATTCCTGCCCCAGTTGATTGCGAACCGTGAGAATGCTGTCGGCGCCCCGCACGCCCTTGCCCACTTCCGCCACCAGGTCGAACGGAAAGGCGGCGCGCAGCATTTCTTCCAGCGCCAGCTCCTGGATCTCTCCTTGTAGCTGGGTGCTGCCCTGTTCGGCTTTGCGGCGCATTTCTTCGGCGAGGGTTTTCTGGTCTTCTAGTTGTTTTTTGAGTTCTTTCAACTGCAACTGGTATTCTGTTTCTTTAACGGCGAGCTTTTGCTCTTCGATTTGCCGCAGCTCTTCTGCCAGTTTGGTACGCTCGGTTTGCAGTTTTTTCTGCAGCTCGATGTCCAGCTCGGCTTCCCGGTTTTTGAGCTCCTGTTCGCGGCGCAGGTATTCCAGCTCTTTCTGGCGGGCCTGTTTCAGCTTCTCTTCGTGGTCGCGGTTGGCTTCCTGCAATGAAAGCAGGCGGGTTTCGAAATCGGCTTGGGTGGATTTGCGGATGGACGTTTCGGTCTCTTCCTGCTGCTTTTTCAGCTCTTCCCGTAGCTTTAGCTGGAATTCAACGTCTTTACGCTTCAGTTCTTCGTCTTTCTTCTTTATAAAATCAACCATCTGCTGGCGCAGGTCGTTCTTCTCCTTTTCGATCGCTTCTTTGAGCTCGTCGTTCAGCGCGTCTTCCAGCGGAAACTCGTGGCTGCAATGCGGGCATTTGATATTCGTGGGCATGGCGGCAAATTACGAAAGTTCTTTTCACCCGTCGGGTCGCACCCGTCAGGTGGCACCTGACGGGTGCGACCCGACGGGTGAAAAGCGGGAGAAAGAAAATAATCGCTCTAATTTTCAGAAAATATTGAAAATATGGTATATTTGGGTTGTAAAGCAATGGTATGAAAACACTTCGGAACCATATTATTCTATATGATGAGGAATGCCCGCTTTGCAAGGTGTACACCCGGGGATTTGTAAAGGCTGGGATGCTCGACAACGATGCCAGGCAACCGTACCAGCAGGTGCCGGCTGCATGCTGCCCGCTGGTCGACCGGCAGCGGGCGGCCAATGAAATAGCGCTTGTCAACACGGAAACCGGCGAGGTTTCTTACGGCATCGACAGCCTTTTCAGCGTAATCGGCCATTCGTTCCCGGTATTCGCCCCTTTATTCAGGTGGAAACCGTTTCGGTGGCTGGCCCGCAAATCGTATGCATTCATCTCCTATAACCGGCGGGTGATCATACCTGCCGACACGCGCCGGCAAAGCAATTCGGTGCAGCCGCAATTCAGGCTTTCTTATCGCATCGCCTACCTCGTAGTTGCCTGGCTGACCACTTCGATTATACTTAGCCGTTATAGTCACTCGTTGGCGCCGTTGCTTCATCCGGGCGCCTGGTACCGCGAGTGGCTGGTATGTGCAGGACAAATACCTTTCCAGGCGCTTGTGCTGCATTATATCGACCGCACAAAAACCTGGCAGTACCTGGGCAATATGATGACCATTTCACTGGTGGGCGCATTGTTGCTGATACCCTTGCAGGCGATCGGTAACCTGCTGCACGCACCGGCGGCTTTTTTTGCCGGCAGCTTCCTGCTGGTGGCTGCATTGATGCTGCTGGAGCATATCCGGCGCTGCCGCCTGCTGCAGATCGACGGGAAGCTGTCGTTTAGCTGGGTGTTATACAGGGTGGTATTATTGTTCATCATCGTTTAACCACAACCGTATGAAATATGATAAGATTGTTATCGCAGGCGGTACCGGTTACCTGGGTGTGCTGCTGAGTAAATATTTTCTATCCATGACCCGGGAGATGGTTGTTCTGTGCCGGAAGATCCCTTCGGATAAACTGCCCGTCACCTATGTGCTTTGGGATGGGAAAGACAACGGCGCCTGGACGCAGGCACTGGAAAACACCGACCTGCTCATCAACCTCTGCGGTAAGAATGTAAATTGCCGCTATACCACCGCCAATAAAAAACAGATTGTCGAATCACGCACCCGGACTACCCATGCGCTGGCACAAGCGGTGCTGCCATTGGCGCATCCGCCGAAATGCTGGATCAACGCCAGCTCAGCTACCTGGTATCGATCGGCGCACGACCGGCCGCAATCGGAAGCAAATGGTGACGAGGGATATGGATTCTCCATAGAAGTTATAAATGCCTGGGAGCAGGCATTCTTCCAGTACGATCTTCCGCACACCCGGCAGATCGCGCTGCGCACGGGTATTGTGCTGGGACGCTCCGACGGCGCTTTCCCGCGTATGCTGAACCTGGTAAAATGCGGACTTGGCGGTTACCAGGGCAATGGCCGGCAGATGATGAGCTGGATACATGAACATGACCTGGCGCGCATCGCCGATTGGCTGGGAACGGGAAACGGCACAGGTGTTTTCAATGCCACAGCGCCCGGCGCCGTCAGCAACCGCGATTTTATGAAAACACTTCGACATGCCTACGGTATATCCATCGGGCTGAATGCGCCTCAATGGCTGCTGGAACTGGGCGCAAAACTTATCGGTACCGAAACGGAACTATTGCTGAAAAGCCGCTGGGTGTTGCCGGAGCGACTGCAGCAGCAGGGTTTCCGCTTTCATTACGCAACAGCCGGCGATGCCATCGACGATCTCCTGTCTTTGCGCTGCTAAAATTCATACATTTAATGCATGCCCAGATTGTCAACGTTTGTATGCATGCTGCCGTTGCTTTTATTCGCCTGCAGGCAGCCGGATAAAAGCAGCGGGAACCAACCCACCAGTGATTCGCTGACCGAACAGCAAAAGCACCTGCCGGAAAATGCGCTCCGGGGACTGGATATTGCCGACGGGCTCGAAGTGACTTCTTTCGCCGCCGAGCCGATGCTGCAAAACCCCACCAACATGGATGTAGACGATCGCGGCAGGGTGTGGATTACGGAAGCCTATAACTATCGCCCTTCATTCAATGGTAACCCCACCAACGCGCTGGGCGACCGCATCATCATTCTGGAAGATACTGACGGTGATGGCCATGCGGATACCACCAAGGTATTTTACCAGGGCCCGGAGATCAATGCGCCGCTCGGCATCGCCGTGCTGGGTAACCGCGTCATCATTTCACAGAGCCCCTACGTATGGGCGTTTTATGATGACAACGGCGACGACAAAGCCGACCGGAAAGAGATCCTTTTCCAGGGCATCGGCGGCGAACAGCACGATCACGGTATTCATGCATTCAGTTTCGGCCCCGATGGGAAGCTCTATTTCAACATGGGTAATGAAGCAAAGACCCTGAAAGACAAAAACGGAAAGACTATTCTCGACGGAAAAAAATACAAGGAAGGGTTGACCCTTCGCTGCGATCCCGATGGCAGCCATGTAGAACTATTGGGCCAGAATTTCAGGAACCCCTACGAAGTAGCGGTCGACAGTTATGGCGCGCTATGGCAAAGCGATAACGACGACGACGGCAACAAAGGCACCCGCATCAATGCGGTGTTTCCGCACGGCCAGTACGGGTACACCGATGAACTGACGGGGGCGGGCTGGCAGGCAAACAGGACCAATATGGAAGATTCCATTCCCTTGCGCCACTGGCACCTGAACGATCCCGGCACGATGCCCAACCTATTGCAGACGGGCGCAGGATCGCCCACGGGTATCGTCGTGTACGAGGGGCATTTGTTTCCTGAACGGTTCTATGGGCAACTGATCCATTGCGATGCAGGACCCAATGTGGTAAGGGCCTACGAAGTTTCGGCTATGGGTGCGGGTTATACCGCACAGATAGAAAATATACTCAAGGGCGATAAAGACCCCTGGTTTCGTCCGGCAGACATCGCCGTGGCGCCCGACGGCTCACTGCTGGTGGCCGACTGGTACGATCCGGGTGTAGGCGGCCATGGCGCCGGCGACCAGGTGCGCGGACGCGTGTACCGCGTAGCACCTAAGGGTAAACGTTATACAATGCCCGCCATTGATTACAGTAGCCCCTCATCGGCGCTTGTCGCCCTGCAAAGCCCCAACCTGGCGGCCCGATACAAAGCATTTACCGCGCTCGAAGCGATGGGGGAGAAGGCCATACCATCGTTGTTGTCGTTATGGAGCAACCAGGAAGCCGATCCGCGTATGCGGGCCCGGGCCTTCTGGTTATTGGCCAGGCAACATAATGCGGATCAGTTGTTATATCTCAACGCTGCTGCCACCGACAAAAATGAAAACATCCGGTCGATGGCATTGAGAGCTGCCGTGCTCACAGGAAAGGGGCTGGATAGCTTGCTGGTGCGCCTCGCCAAAGACCCATCTCCCGCAGTTCGCCGCGAAGCCGCGTTGGCGCTCTGGCATCATTCTTCGCCTGTTGCCGCTTCCGTCTGGGCCACGCTGGCCGAACAGCACAACGGTAAAGACCGCTGGTACCTCGAAGCGCTGGGCATTGGCGCCGACCAGCAGTGGGATTTGTTTTTTGCCGCCTGGCTGGGCAGGGTCAGGGAACCGTTGCAAACGGCTGCCACCCGGGATATCGTATGGCGCGCGCGCGCATCCGCCGCATTGCCTTATCTCAGTCGTCTGGCTACCGACGAAACACAGCCATTAAAAGACCGGCTTCGCTATTTCAGGGCTTTTGATTTTGTTCCGGGAACAAAAAAATACGAGCCGCTGCTCGGCATACTCGAGAAGAATACAGCCGGTGATATAATCATTGATAAGCTGGTATTGCAGGCACTCGACAGGAATGCGGTTAATCGTTCTGCTGTTGCGCGGAAGGCGCTCGATCGTTTGCTTGATACCGCCCGCGGTACACCAGAATTCATTGAGCTGGCAGATAGATACGGGCTACGCAACCGGAATAAAGAATTGCTGGAAATATCGCTTACACATGCCCGTGAGTCGATGGGCCGGGATGCTGCGGGTCTGCTGATGAAACAGGGCGCCGAACCGGCGATCCGGCAAGTGCTCAACGGGAAAGATAACCTGCGGAAGCAAAATATACTGATGTCTCTCGGAGGTGTCGGCAGTCCGCGAACCCTTCAGCTAGTGGAACAGGTAGCTTTATCGGCCGGGTACGACAGTGCCACCCGAAAAACGGCAGCTGCTTCGCTGGGTAAAAGCATGGCCGGTGAAGACCGCGTGCTGCTATTGCTGCGCTCGGGCAAAATGCCCGCCTTCCTGCGGGCTGAATTCGCAGCCGGCGTACAGCATTCCTGGCGGGGCGCCGTGCGCGATGAGGCGAAGACCTATCTGCCCGACAATGACGATAAAAAAATGCAGGCGCCGCCATGGGCAGACATAGCCACTTTAAAAGGTAATGCCGCCGCCGGCGAAAAGCTGTATGTCAATAATTGCGCCACCTGCCATCTGGCAGGCAAGATTGGTTATGACGTTGGGCCGGCTCTTTCGGAGATCGGTTCCAAGCTGCCTGGCGAAGCGATATATGAAGCCATCGTTCATCCATCGGCTGCTATCAGCTTTGGGTTTGAAGGCTGGAATATCGTCATGAAAGACGGCGTCGAATATGCGGGCATATTGGCCAGCAGAACCGAAACCGACCTGGACATCAAATTTCCGGGTGGTAGCCGTAAACGGGTAAAAACCAGCGAGGTGAAGCGGATGACCCAAATGAAAAAAAGCATCATGACCGAGGGATTATACGCCAATATGAGCAACCAGGATCTTGCAGATCTGGTTGCCTGGCTCATCACTCTTAAAAAGAAATAAGCCGCTGCTTCTTATGAAAGTCACCGCTCGTCAACGAACAATTGCCCTTCTGGGTATGCTGTTTGTCGTGTTGGTTTGGGGCAGCGCCGCTTCTGTTACCAAACTGGCCGTTGAACAGATGCCTGCCTTCCTATTTGCTTTTTTGCGTAACCTGGTAGCCTCGATATGTCTTATCCCGTTTTTCATTACGGCAAGGAGGAGGGATACTAACGGTCATGAACGGCCGCCCATAGGGAAGCTCATTGCAATGGGTCTTACCGGGATCAGTTTGTTTTACATTCTTTTCAATACGTCCTTCTACTATACTACTGCGGCCGTAGGTGCGCTGATACAGGGCTTCATACCCGCAGGCATTATCATCATGGCGGTTATTTTCCTGAAAGAAAGAGTGCATCTGCTGCAGGTGACTGGCATTATATTGTCTGTGCTGGGCGTATTGCTGCTTGGTTTTTCGGGCGATATTCCAGCCGCGAGGAACGCATTGCTCGGAAACAGCCTCATGCTGCTGTCGGTTGTTTGCTGGGGCGCCTACACCATTCTCTCAAAGTCGATGACTGCATACGACCCGGTGTACCTGACCTGCATGACCATTTGGATCGGCACCGCGGGACTTTTGCCCGCCGCCCTGTTCGATGTTCGTCACGGCCATTGGCCGGCGATCAGTATGGGTTCATGGCTGGCCATCATTTACCTGGGCGTTTTTTCGTCGGCCGTATGTTATATTTTATACAACCGCGCCCTGAAAGTACTGCCGGCCGTGCAGGTCGGTAACCTGATGAATTTCGATCCATTTTTCGGCGCCCTGTTCGCGATATGGCTCTTGCACGAGCAATTGGGCTGGCTGCAGGTAACGGGCGCCTTATTCGTGATCAGCGGAGTAGTGCTGACATCCCGGCGGTAAATGTTTTTATAACTGCTGACGATTAATGACCGGCGCAGCGCCCGGATTTTTCTGGTAGCTGCTGATACGACCAGCTTCATCTATTTCCAATATGCGAAAGCCATGATAGGCCGTGCCCCAGCTTCCGCCGAAATGACCGTCAAAAAAATGACGAAGATTCCCCGTGCGCCGCATGATGTCAAGACCGTGGTCATGCCCGTGAAACAGCCCTTTTACATTCGTGTAACCCTGCAGCAATTTCAGCACATCGTCGCACTGGGTGAAATAGTCTTCTTCGGGCAGCCACTGGTGCGGGGGAATATGCATAACGACAAAAACGGAGGGAATTTCCTTGTATTTGTTAAGGGAAGTACGCAGAAAGTCAATATCCGGACAAACATAATCACCTTTTTCATTGGAAGTGTTGGCCATGATGAAGGCCGTATTCTTCTTTTCGAGACTGTAGTTGACATCGTAGCCGAAAACCTCTTTCCAGGTAGCCGTTGTAGCGTGGTCGTGATTGCCGGGCAAGGCATACCAGGGCATTTGCAGGCGGCGGAAATATTCGTCGCGCACTGTTTTCAGCAAGGCCGGCTGGTCATGAACGATGTCTCCGTTGAATACGACAAAATCAAGGGGCTTTTCCCGGTGTTCTTCGTTCAGCCAGCGAATGATTTTTGCGTAGTTTTCCTGGTAGCCGGTTCCCTTTTCGCCATAATGGCCGTCGGAGGCAAAGGCAATGCGCAGGCCGCTGCCCGCAGCGGGACCGGCAGTAGCCAGTTTTCCTGTAGCCGCCGCAGCGCCCGCCAGCATGAGCTGTTTTACAAAACTTCTTCTTGAAGACATACTACAAGGTAGGATTTAGCCCGGTACCGCTAATCTGCTAAAATTCAGTTCGCCGGTATTTGTGGTTTTTCTTACTTTGGGCACTTATCACTTTAGTATATATGCGCAGATTTTTAGCAGCAGCGGCGGTGTTGATGATTTCCCTGTCAACCCGGGCGCAACAGAAAGACAGTTTGCCCCTTGCCGCCTATGAACGCGCGGCTTCCTTCCTGGCCGAACCCCTCGACTCGCTGGTGCATGGCGCCAATATTCGCCCCAACTGGCTTCCGGGCGACCGCTTCTGGTATGCCGTCAGCACCCAAAAAGGAACGGAGTTCGTACTGATCGACCCCGTGAAGAAAAAACGCAGCGCTGCTTTCGACCAGGCCAGGCTGGCAACGGCGCTGGCGGCTGCCACCGGCAAGTCTTATCATCCCTATTACCTGCCATTCAGGCAATTCCGGTTTTCTGACGATGGCGCCGCAATTCTTTTTTCTGCGGAAAAGAAGCGCTGGCGTTACCTGCTGAAAGAGAACAGGGTGGAAGCCGATACGAGTACAACCCCCGTTGCTGAAGAACCGGAGCTGCCGATGATGGCGCGCCGCGGCAGCAACGAAGCGCTCAGTCCCGATGGTAAAAAAGCGGCTTTTATACGCGACTACAATCTCTGGGTGCGCGACCTTGCCACGAAAAAGGAAGTGCAGCTTACTACCGACGGTGTGAAAGATTTCGGGTATGCCACCGATAACGCCGGCTGGGCCAACAGCGACCGCGCCATTGTAAAATGGTCGCCCGATTCAAAGAAGATCGCCAGTTTCCAGCAGGATGAGCGGCACCTGAAAGATATGTATCTCGTTACCACCAATGTAGGCAGCCCGGCCCTGAAAGCCTGGAAATACCCGTTGCCCGGCGACAGGCAGGTGGCGATGCTGTACCGCGTGGTAATCGATGTGGAGAAGGGTGGGGTAGTGCGCCTGCAGGTGCCGCCTGATCCTCACCGGTCAACCCTGGGCGACAATATTACCGCAGCAGGTGGTGCGCTGGCAGACATAGAATGGAATCCCGACGGATCTGAATTTGCATTTGTCTCTACTTCCCGCGATCATAAATCCGCCAAATTGCGCATAGCCGATGCCGTTAGTGGCGCCGTGCGCGAAGTGTTTGAAGAGAAAGTGGCCACGCAGTTCGAGTCGGGCCATGGCGCCATCAACTGGCGTTACCTGCCCGCTTCCCAGGAAATCATCTGGTTTTCAGAGCGCGACAACTGGGGACATCTTTACCTGTACGACGCCCGCACCGGCCAACTGAAAAACCAGATTACCAAAGGAGACTACCTCGCGGCCCGTGTGCTGGATGTGGATGAGAAGAACAGGCAGATCACTTTCGTGGGCATGGGAAAAGATCCGGTGAATCCGTATTATACGCATGTGTACCGGGTTGGTTTTGACGGCGGTGGCTTGTTACCGCTGACATCTGAAAGCGGCGTGCATTCGGTCGTATTCTCTCCATCGAAAAAATTCCTGGTAGATACCTGGTCGCAGCCCGAAGTGTCGCCGGTAACGGTATTGCGAGATGCAAAAGGAAAGCAGGTGATGCCGCTTGAAAAAGCCGATATATCAGCGCTGCTGGCAAAGGGCTGGAAAGCACCCACGCCGGTGAAGTTGCTGGCAGGTGATGGCAAAACCGATGTGTACGGACTGGTGTTTACTCCCACGAATATGAATGCGACGCAAAAATACCCGGTCATTAATTATATCTATCCCGGTCCGCAGGGTGGCAGTGTGCGCAGTTGGGCTTTTGCTGCGGCCAGGGGCGATAACCAGTCTCTCGCCGAGCTGGGCTTTATCGTAGTGATGATTGAAGGCACCAGCAATCCCGGCCGCTCGAAGAGCTTTCATGATATGAGCTATGGAAATATGTCGACCAATACGCTCGACGACCAGGTGGCCGGTATCCGCCAGCTTGCCGCACGTTATCCCATCGATACCAGTCGCGTGGGTATCTGGGGGCATTCGGGGGGCGGGTTTGCCACGGCTACGGCCATGTTCAAATACCCCGACTTTTTCAAGGTAGGTATTTCCGAATCGGGCAACCACGACAACCGGAACTATGAAGACGATTGGGGCGAACGCTACAATGGCCTTGAAGCCAATGTGGATTATGCGGCCCAGGCCAACCAGACCTATGCAGCAAACCTGAAAGGCAAGCTGATGCTGGCCCATGGCATGCTCGACAATAACGTACCGCCGTATAATACGCTATTGGTGGTGGAAGCGCTCGAAAAAGCCAATAAAGACTACGATCTCGTGATCTTCCCCAACAGCGCCCACGGATTTGCACAATACGGCCCTTATATGATGCGCCGGCGCTGGGATTATTTTGTGAGGCACCTGCTCTATAAAGAGCCGCCCAAAGAATTCAATCTTAACCGATGATCGATATCACGATTGCCAGGACCGACGGGCACAGGCAGGGCATACTGGAGCTGCAATCGGCAAACAGCAAGGAAGTGCTGACCGAGGAAGAGCTTAGCCAGGAAGGCTTTGTTACTGTAAAACATACGGAAGACCTGTTGCGGCAAATGATGGAATACGCACCGCAGATCATTGCGCTCGACAACGGCCTTATTGCGGGGTATGTGCTGTCCATGGACAAGCGCATGGCGCCTTATATACCCGAGCTGAAAGGCATGTTTACCGTGCTTGACACGCTGGCCTTCGGCGATGGCCTCTTATCGGATCATCCTTTCATCATATGCGGCCAGGCATGTGTGCATAAGGATTATCGCGGCCGCGCCCTGCTCGACCGGATGTACTTCAAAATGAAGGAGCTGTTTTTATCCGACTACCGGTTCTGTATAACCGAAATTGCGGTGAGTAATACCCGCTCGCAAAGGGTGCACGAGCGGGTAGGCTTTAAGACCATTCATCGTTACCACGACAGTTTTGAAGACTGGAACGTGGTGCTTTGGAAATGGTAGAGCACCTGTGTGTTATGGATGAGCATGTTATAGGAAATATTGCCGTTATCAAAGATCGCATCAGCCATGCGTGCGAGGCCAGCGGGCGGAATGCCGGCGAAGTAAAGTTGCTACTGGCTGTTAAGACCGTTCCTGCCGAACGTATTAAAATTGCCTTGCGGGCGGGCCATACCCTGATCGCAGAAAACAGGGTGCAGGAGTTAAAGGATAAGTTTGACGCGTTAAAAGAGACGCCGCATACCAATCATTTTATAGGCCACCTGCAAACCAATAAGATCAAAGACCTGCTGAAGTGCAATGTCGCCTGCGTGCAGTCGCTCGACCGCCTGGAACTCGCTGAAAAATTGCAGCAGCGCCTGGCGCCGGAAGGCAAGTCCATGGAAGTGCTGATCCAGGTCAATACGTCGAATGAAGAGAGCAAGTTTGGCGTACATCCGTCGGGCGTCGCTGAGCTGGTAAGACAGGTGGCGCAACTGGAGACCCTGAAAATAAAAGGACTGATGACCATCGGCCTGTTCAGCGCCGCCGCCGATAAAGTAAGGGCTTGTTTCCGGATGCTCAAAAACATTCAGCAGGAAATCATCGCCCTGAACATTCCGCAGGTGGACATGAGCGAATTATCGATGGGGATGAGTGGCGACCTGGAAATCGCCGTTGAAGAAGGCGCCACGATCGTCAGGGTAGGTACGGCTGTTTTCGGGCAGCGCATATATCCAGACAGCTACTATTGGAATGAGAAGGGCAATCAGGCAAAATAGCTGACGGCAGCCTGCGGCGTGCCATTGAAATTATGGCCAATGAAAACGTTGATGAAGCGGTTTTTATGTCGGCCGGTGATCGTAATAACTCCTGACGCCGAAATTTGGTTATCTTTCTTTAAATAAATCTCCGGTCATGCGCTTTATCTTCCTTTTGCTGCTGGCGTTCTCCCTGTCGAACTGCCGGCAGCCCGGTCAGCCTGTTTCTTCCCAGGCTGGCTATTTCAGCTACGGTGATTCCATTGAAGGCGGCGGCGTTCGGCTGATCCCCATCAAAACACCCGTTGGCGGGTTCCATGTATGGACCAAACGGTTTGGCAACAACCCGAGGATCAAAATCCTGCTGCTGCACGGCGGACCGTCAATGACCCACGAATACATGGAGTGTTTTGAAACATTTTTCCAGCGTGAAGGGTTCGAGTTTTATGAATACGATCAGTTAGGGTCTTATTACAGCGACCAGCCGAAAGACAGCAGCC
Source organism: Flavihumibacter sp. (assembly GCA_039811405.1). GTDB lineage: Bacteria > Bacteroidota > Bacteroidia > Chitinophagales > Chitinophagaceae > Flavihumibacter. Next base: position 32,004 of record JBDHYM010000009.1, read on the forward strand.
TGTGGACGATAGCGCGTTTTGTAGACGAGGTGGAACAGGTGCGCCAGGCCATCGGGGGCGACAGTTCCAATTTTTATGTTATCGGTAATTCCTGGGGTGGCATTCTTGGGATGGAATACGCCCTGGCGCACCAGCAACACATGAAGGGGCTGGTGGTTGCCAATATGATGGCAAGCGCTATCGATTATGGAAAGTATGCAGAAGAAGTGCTGGCGAAGCAAATGAAACCTGAGGTGCTGGCCGAGGTCAGGGCGATCGAGGCAAAAAAGGATTTTGACAACCCCCGTTATATGGAACTGTTGCTGCCTAATTTCTATGCAGAACATCTTTGCCGGCTGCCGGTGCTGCCTGACGCAGTCAACCGCACCTTCAAACATGCCAACAACGAAATCTACACCCTGATGCAGGGGCCAAGCGAATTCGGCATTGCCGGTCGCCTGGCCACCTGGGATATTAAAGGAAGATTGAAAGAAATCGCCATTCCCACTTTAATGATCGGCGCCAAACATGATACCATGGATCCCGCAGCTATGGAGGCACAAAGCAAAATGGTGCAAAAAGGTCAGTACCTGTATTGTCCCGATGGCAGCCACCTCGCCATGTGGGACGATCAGAAAGTGTTTATGAGCGGCGTCATTAAATTTATTAAAGAGGTTGATGACGCCGCTCATTAAACGTTCATCAGTTCGGCTGTTGCGTCAGTATTCCAATGGCCGCTTACAGTACCCTGCGCATCGCGGGCGAAAACAAACGACTACATTTCCCGGATCGATTTCCATATCCTGTCGTCGACCGGTATGCCCGCTGTTTCGTTCCTCCACCGTGTAGCCAGGGTGTTTTCCCCCGGGTATAGTACCGGTTCGCCGGGCTTCACCGGTTCACCCGATTTGCTGTATGCAATGATCTCATCCACCAATGCCTGCTCGTATTCCGGCCGGTGTAAACAAATGAACACCTGCGAAAGGCCGGCTTCTCCGCCTGATGCCGTGATCCTTGCCGTTGAGTTGCCGCCTGTTATTGCGGTCAACAGCACATCCAATACAAATGAAAGGCCCGAGCCTTTCCAGAAGCCGATCGGCAATGCACGTTTGGATGCCATGATGGCGTCGGGGTCACTGGTCAACTTTCCGGCAACATCATACCCGCCCGGCACTTTCAATGCACTGCCGCGTAAAGAATTTTCCTGCAGCTTGCCATACGAGTATTGCGACATTGCCATATCCAGCACAATATGCCCGCCCTGCCTGGGTACCGCAATGATCAGCGGGTTATTGCCGAGTCTCGGCTCTTTGCCGCCCCAGGCCGGCATGTTTGCGATCGTATTGCTGAAACAGATCCCGATGCATCCGCTGTTCGCCGCCTGCCAGCCATACGTGCCTCCGCGCATCCAGTGATTGGTATTCTTTAATGCCACGCACCCTATGCCGTTCTCTTTGGCGAGGGCAACAGCACGGCTCATTGCCAGTGTGGCATTGTACATGCCGGGGCCATACTGCCCGTCCCATTTTTCGATTGCTCCGGTCTGTTCCGTCACTACCGGCTCAGCATGTGCCTGCACCAATCCTTCTCTTACGTATTTCACAAATACAGGAAAGCGGTTGATGCCATGCGAATAAACTCCATCCAGACTGTTATCGGCAAAGATGCCGGCGCACAAGGCAGCTTTGTGCTCACTGAACGACAGCTTGCGCAATACTCTTGTGAATTCCGCCTTCAGGTCGGTGTATGGTATGTTCATATAAAAATCTCTTTCTTCACCCCGCCTGTCGTGGTTTCATTCTTCGCTTTTTCCACGATCGGTTTTTTATGCCAGTAAGAGGCCAGCAGCGATCCGGTGATATTCATCAGCGGTCCGAAGATCGCCGGGGCCAGCCCGACAGTAGCGATTTTTCCCATTTCCTTTGCTATTCCCGAAGCAAGGCTTCCATTCTGCATGCCCACTTCAATGGCAATGGTACGGCAATCCCGTTCTTTCATCCTGAACAAACGGCCTGTCCAGTATCCAAGGGTGTATCCTGTCAGGTTGTGGGCCAACACGATCAGGAATAAGACGGGACCAATATCCAATAAGCTATCCCTGCCTGCAGCCGTGATGATCAGGATGGTGCAGGTGATGCCGAACATCGACACCAGCGGCATGGCCTTATCCAGCCATTTCGCCCGACCGCTTAGAAAACGGTTGAACAACAGACCTGCGCCAATCGGCAATATTACCATCTTTACAATGCCGAACATCATATCCAGCACATCTACCTGCACGAACTGGCCAGCCAGTAATTTCATCAGCAACGGCGTAACAATGGGCGCCAGCAAGGTCGACACCGCGGTGATGGTGATCGACAATGCAAGGTTGGCTTTTGCGAGATAAGAGATTACGTTCGACGCCATCCCGTTCGGCGAGCAGCCGATCAGTATGATGCCTGCCGCGATCTCCGGCGAGAATCCACTGCAATTGGCGAGCAGGAACCCGATGAGCGGCATGATCAGGAAATGACTGAATACACCGATCATTACGCCCTTCGGCATCTTCACTACACCGGCAAAATCCTTCACGCTCATGGAAGTGCCCATCCCGAACATTATTAGCTGTAATAATGGCGTAATAAGGGCGGTCAATGCAAACCCGTTGATGGCTGTGAAATTTGAAGGGTAATATAAAGCGGTGGTCACTGCCGCAAAAATGATGGCCGGATAAGAGAATGCTTTAAGCTGCTCAAACCCGCGAAAGCCAATGGAAAGACTTATAAAGAACAGTATAAAAAAGGGGCCGGCGTTTTTACCGGCACCAGTCATCACCATGATCACTGACGTCATAAAACACACAGCGCATAGGCCGAGCGTTGCCTTGTACAGCACACTTCTACTCGTTGATGCCGGCATAGTTATATTCTTTTATTATTGCTTCGATCTAGATGTCCCAGTACCCTTCCAGACCGGGACCACCTGCGGCAGTGGCGCCTCCGCTTGCACCCTGGCGGTTGCGGCTGACCCAGAAAGAATACAATTTTGCATTGACGAGATAGAATTTTATCCTGACAGGCTTACCCGCGAATTGTTGCAGGTCGTTGCCGTTCTTCCAGCTTACGGGCTGTTTTGTATTGTCGGTTGTTACCGGTTGGCAATCCGACTTCGAGTAACCCGCTATTGCTCTTCCTTCTTTGTCACATATCTCTGCATATACCCGGCCCTGCGCAGCGGCGGCGTTCAGGAATAAATATTTGCCCGTAAACGCCAGGGGCCTGGTCATCAATATGCCTTCTGCTTCCGTTTCCATCGATGCAAAACCGTCGCGCCTCAAAACGGCGAGCCCCATGGAAGCATCTGCATACATGCCATTCCAGTGGCTGTTCGGGTTTTTATTCGCTTCATTGCCCCGGAACGCGGTATAATAAAAATAAAGCTGGTCGCCGACGATGTTGCAAACACCGCCGATGGAATGTATATAGGCCCGCTCCCAGCTTTCCTTCTTATGCGGCTCGCCCGGTATAAAAGCCTGGCGGTTGCTGCGATCCCAATGGAACCCGTCGCGGCTGAAAGCGAGCTGCAGCTCTGTTAGCTTCGGATAACCTCCGATGGCGCACACTTCATTTGACGGACCATA
>JBDHYM010000010.1:0-35136 GCA_039811405.1 Flavihumibacter sp.
GGCGTTACTTTCGGCTGGCCTACTGAATTTCGTTATACCGGTACGTTTATACAAGACTATGAACCCATACGTTGGACCGACGACTACGTGAATGAGGCCATGACGCGCTTTCCGGGTTTGTACGATGATATCTATGTAGACCTCACTTTCGTGGAAGTGTTTGACCGGCTGGGCATACAGGCGCCCCTCGATTCTTTTGCCGCTGCCTTCGCCCGCAAGGAATATGAGCTCTGGCACGCCAACCAGGCCTGCCGGTATAACCTGCAACAAGGTATTGCGCCCGCTGAAGCCGGCCATTGGCTGCACAACCCCCATGCCGACGATATCGATTTCCAGATAGAAGCGGATTTCGCGGGGCTGATGAGCCCCGGCATACCCGGCGCGGCCACTGCCCTTGCTCATCGTCTTGGTCGAATGATGAATTCGGGCGACGGGCTGTACGGTGGCATTTATGTAGCCAATCTCTATGCACTGGCTTTTGTGCAAGACGACCTGCCGGCTATTGTAACCGAGGCGCTGGCGCCGATTCCCCCGCAGAGTAAATTTTACCAATGCATCACCGATGTAATAGCGTGGCATAAGCAATACCCGACCGATTGGAAAGCAACCTGGTTCGAGATACAGAAAAAATGGAGCGAAGAAACGGGTTGTCCCAACGGCATTTTCCATCCGCTCGACATTGATGCCAAGCTGAACGCGGCTTATGTAGTAGCGGGTCTGTTATACGGCGAAGGCGATTTCACGAAAACACTGGAGATCACCACGCGCCTGGGGCAGGATTCGGATTGCAATCCTGCTACCGCGGGTGGCGTATTGGGTGTGATCAAAGGATATGATGCGCTGCCGGCATACTGGATGACTGCGCTGCGCAAAGCCGAGCAACGGCCGTTTTCTTATACCGCGTTTTCGCTGGAAAAAGTATATGCCGCCGGCTATCGCCATGCCCTGGCGCACCTGCAGCAACTAGGAGCCGATACCACGGCAGACCTGATCGCCATTCCCGTCGACAAAAAAGAGGTCGTTCCCTTTGAAGAAAATTTTGCCGGCCATTTCCCGCGTTCCTTTCTGCCGCTGAGCCAGGTATTTACCGATCGCTTTTCTTTTTCGTTTGAAGGAAACGGTTTTGTGCTGCGTGGTTATGCCGGCAAGAAACGAAACGAGGCGCCCGACTATACGCTGCGTGCTACATTGACGATCGACGGGCAGGCCGTTGAAACAGCCAGTTTCCCCACCGAACCGAAGAAAGGCAGAACCGATCTTTTCTGGCGCTACCAACTGACCCCTGGCAGGCACGACGTAACGATACAGGTGCTTAATCCGCATCCCGACTATACGTTTACAACGGTAGACTGCCTCGTATATGACAATAAAAAACATCCCGCCATCCGGTAATCGTTTGTCATGCGCATGAATAGAAACTGGCTGCTGACCGTGCTGCTTGTCGGCATATACGAAACGGGTGGTGCGCAACCAACCGGCTACAACGGCCTTCCCCGGCTCAACGGCAGCTTTATTCAGCATTCGCTGGTATGCCGCTGGTCTGATGATCAATGGCAGCGTGCCTTCAAAACACTGACCGACGCGGGTATGCAATACGTGGTGATCGGCCCCGTGTGGGAAACGGGAAAAGACGGTCGCACCTATGCGGCATATCCCACTGAAAGCGCTGAAGCAACGCATCGCTGCGGCGCCGATATGGTAGAGCAATGCCTGCGGCATGCAGAAAAAGCCGGACTCAAAGTATTCATCGGTCTCAATTTTCACGACAAATGGTGGTCGGCCAATTTTACCCCCAACTGGCTGCAGGAGCAAATGGAAACCGGTAACCGAATAGCGGCCGAGCTTATTGCGCGCTATAAAAAAAGATACCCTGTTACTATGTATGGCTGGTATTGGGTGTGGGAAGTAGAAACCAGCTATTGCCAAACGGAAGCAGCACAAACTGCGCTTGCAGGGGCGCTGAATACCAATCTTGATTTTCTACACGCGGCTACGCCGGACATGCCACTGATGCTTTGCCCTTTTTTCAACCAGCAGGTCAGCACTCTGCCGCAGGCCACTGCTGCCTGGAAAAACATTTTTGAACAGACCCATTTTGCTGCCGGCGATATTTTCGCGCCGCAGGATTGTATCGGGGCCGGTGGACTTACGCTGCCTGTGCTGGCTGCCTGGTTTGGCGCTATCAAAGAACTGGTAAGCAGCAAGCCCGGCATGTTGTATTGGTCTGACGTGGAGACCTTCGACCAGCGGTTCTGGACCAGCGCAACTCTTGATCGCCTGCTGGAACAAATGGAAATCGTAAAACCTTTTGTATCTGACTATATCTCGTTCGCTTATACGCACTATTATGACCCCGATCAGGTGAACCCCGCTTTCCACCAGGCATACCTGCACTATGTCCGGAAAGGAAAGCTGCCGCGAAAGCCCCGGCCATCCGTAAAGATCGATGCGGCGGAGGTGACCAAGGAGAACGACCGGACAGTGATCCGGTGGTCGGTGACCGGTAACAAAGACCGGCAGTTGGGCGGTTATCTGCTTTATATCAACGATTCATTGTACGCCAATTGGCAAAGTCGTGTAACACGCAACAGCAGGCAGGTGGAAATCAAAAAAGGCATTCCTGCCGGCAGCACAAAAATCAGTATCGTGCCTTATGCCGTTACAGGTGCAACGGGTAAGGCATATACCTGGACAACGATCTTATAAACAGTAATGGCAAATACGAGCAGCATGGAAAATAAAAATATCGGGTATGTGGTTTTTCTCACCGTGGTAGCGGCCCTCGGCGGATTTTTGTTCGGGTATGATACCGCGGTGATTTCAGGCACCATCGAGCAGGTGTCGGCCCAGTTCGGACTGAATGCGTTGCAGCAGGGTTGGTATGTAGGTTGCGCTCTTGTGGGATCAATGGGTGGCGTATTGCTGGCGGGCTGGTGCGCCGATAAACTGGGCCGGAAAATATCGCTGGTGGTTTCGGCGGTATTGTTTGCTCTTTCGGGCATCGGCTGCGCCGTTGCCGGTGGCATCGATGCGCTCGTGGCCTATCGCATCATGGGTGGCGTTGCAATCGGTATGGTGTCGATCATATCGCCGATGTATATCTCCGAGATCGCCGTTGCAAAATACCGGGGGCGGCTCGTGGCCATGTACCAGTTGGCCATTACCATCGGCTTTATGGGCGCTTACCTGGTAAATTACTATTTGCTGCAGGGGTCATTGTCGGGCCGGCATTTTCAGTCGCCGCACCTGGAGCTGGCGTTTGTAACCGAGGTATGGCGGGCAATGCTCGGTATGGAGGCCCTGCCGGCCATCCTGTTCCTGGCTGTGGTGTTTTTTATACCGGAAAGTCCGCGGTGGCTGCTGGTGCGAGGCCGGCAGCAGTCGGCGGTACGCATCCTGGAAAAGATCAACAACAGCCTGCAGTCGGCCCAGGCCGAGGCCGGCGAGATTATAGCGCAACTGGCGGGACAGCGCGCCCGGAACAGCTACCGGCTCGTATTCGGGGCCGGCTATCGGAAGGTATTGCTGATCGGCGTGGCCATTGCCATACTCGGCCAGTTCATGGGCGTGAATGCTGTGCTGTACTATGGCCCCACGATCTTTAAGAACAGCGGCCTTTCAGACGGCGACTCCTTGTTTTACCAGGTGCTGGTAGGACTGGTCAATATGCTCACCACGGTGCTGGCGCTTTTTATCATAGACCGCGTGGGGCGTAAAAAACTGGTGTATTACGGCGTATCGGGCATGGTGCTTTCGCTGGTATGCATCGGTTTCTTTTTCTGGCGTGGTGAGACATGGCATTGGCCCACTACCGTTATGCTGGTGCTCTTTTTATTCTATGTTTTTTGCTGCGCGGTGTCGGTATCGGCCGTGGTGTTCGTGCTGCTGTCGGAACTTTATCCCAATGCCGTGCGGGGCGCCGCCATGTCGATCGCCGGCTTTTCGCTCTGGGTAGGCACCTATCTCATCGGTCAGCTAACGCCCTGGATGCTGGCTGCCCTGACACCTGCCGGCACCTTCTGGCTTTTTGCCGGCATGTGTTTGCCTTACCTGTATATCATCTGGAAAATGGTGCCTGAAACAGCCGGTAAGTCATTGGAAGAAATTGAAAAAATGTGGTAGTATGATGCGCCTGTTCAGGATCGTTATTGTCTTTTTTGTAACCGTATTATACACACAGTGGCTGTTTGCCCAGCAACCGGTAACCGGCCGCGTGACCAACCGGCAAACACAATCGGGCGTTGCCGGCGTACCGGTGACCGATGGCTTTTCCATTGTTCAAACCAATGCGAAAGGATTTTATTCACTGGTGCGTCATCCTGCGGCGCAATTCGTTTACATAACCATTCCCGCAGGTTATGCCATTCCTGCAGAAAAATTCCTGCCCCGCTTTTACCGGAAGCTCGAGGGCCAGAGAACAAAGGGATATGATTTTGTGCTGGAAAAGGAAGCGGTGAACGATGACCATCACCTGTTGATTGTCGGCGCCGATCCACAGCCTGCTTCGGCGGAAGCCGCCCAAAAATGGCTCGACTTTGCCGGCACCCATTTTACACCCGTTCTTCAACGCTATTCTTCGTTACCGGCCGTAGGCATTCTCTGCGGCGATATTGTCGGCGACCGGCTCGACCTGTATGCCAACCATCGCCTGGCAGTTGAAAAAATGGGCTTTCCCTGTTTCCAGGTGCTGGGCAACCACGACGAGAACTACGAAGCGCGTACCGACGAATATTCCCAGCAAGGCTTTCGCGATGCATTTGGCCCCGAATATTACTCGTTCAACAAAGGCAGGATTCATTACGTGGTGCTGGACGATGTGTTTTACCTGGGCCGTCATTCGTGGTACACCGGTTACCTGAACGAGCAGCAGTTCGCCTGGCTGGAAAAAGACCTGCAGCAGGTGCCGAAGGGTGCAACGGTGGTTGTATCGCTGCACATACCCGTTGAATACGATACCACCCGCCCGGCCGGCAGCGCCGAAGCATTGCCCGGCGACAATACGCTAAACAATGCTGCCCATTTTTACAAGTTGCTGTCGCCCTATAAAGTGCATGTCATGACCGGGCATACGCATTGGCACCAGAGCTTTGAGAAAAACAATGTATTTCATCATATTCACGGTGCTATTTGCGGCGCCTGGTGGGATGGACCCACTGGCTTCGACGGTACGCCGCTTGGCTTTTCCGTGTACGAAGTAAAAGGCGATTCGCTGTCGTGGTATTACCAGAGCGCCGGCAGAAGCCGCGACTACCAGATGCAGCTTAGCATCGACACCGCGCAGCAAACGGTTATTGCCAATGTGTGGAACTGGGACGGTCGGTGGAAAGTGGAATGGTCGGCCGACGGCAACCATTGGCAACCCATGCAGCGGTACATCGGGTATTCGCCTGTAATGGAGGCATATTATAAATCTTTACCACCCGAACGCCCCTGGATGCAGCCGGTACTGACAGCGCATCTTTTTAAGGCGGCTTTCGACCACGAAACAACACGGGTAATAGTGAAAGTAACAGACCGCTTCGGCGTTGTATATACCGATTCTTTACCAGCTCGTTAGTATTCACCAGGCAGCCGCTGCAAGCGATACATCAGCCCACTCTAACACAAAGGAACCTGCCATGCTTGCGCATGCAGGCTCCCCGTAATGCAGTTATTTGTTTGCCTTTTAACAACTGCTAAAACTGTTGCAAAAATACCCAACCGCCGCAGAAGGCACGCTGTACAGCGCAAACGATTGAGCACGTTTTCCGTCTTTTTTCTTTTCTATAACATAGAACCGGGCATCAAGAATAGTTGGAAAGCAATATCCTTTGCCTTTTGCCTGTCATTTGTTTGTCAGATATGGGCCGGATAAACTAACAGCCGGTCGTATTTGATCAATCTTTCCCGATTTCGTAAATACTTTTCCGGTTGTAGAAAATGATTTGGATACCGGGGGAAATAATTTCGCGCCACTATTCAAAAAAACAGGTATGAAATATTTTCTGCTCTTATTTTTTATTTCGTTTACCGCGGCGGTGTCGGCGCAGCACGGTCATATAACCGGTAAAGTATTGACTTTTGATAACAAGCCTGCCGAGGGCGTGAACGTGGTGCTGAGGTCGATCAACCGGGGCGCCATGGTAGCCAAGGATGGTCATTATACGATAAAGAATGTACCTGCGGGAACCTATACTGTTGTCGCTTCGTTTTCAGGCCTTAAAAACCAGGAGCAAACGGTAACGATCGGCGCCCAGGAGACCGTTACAGTTGATTTCTCGCTTACTGAAAACGCAAAGGAGCTGGAGCAGGTCGTAGTATCGGCTTACAACAACAAGTACAACGAAAAGATGGGCTCGGCCAGCCTGCGCGTGGCAACGCCGCTGCTGGAGCTGCCGCAGAACGTGCAGACAGTGTCGCGGGAGATGCTCAAAGACCAGCAGGTGATCAGCATGAGCGACGGGCTGATCCGCAATGTGAGCGGGTTGGTGCGCAGTGAGCATTGGGGCGATATGTACACCAATATCAATGCCCGCGGATCGCAGGTGCAGGCTTTCCGCAACGGTTTCAACGTAGTGAACTCGTACTGGGGCCCGCTGACGGAAGACATGAGCTTTGTAGACCACATTGAATTTGTAAAAGGGCCCGCGGGTTTCATGCTGTCGAGCGGCGACCCGTCGGGTCTTTACAACGTGGTAACCAAAAAACCCACGGGACAAACAAAAGGCGAAGTAACGCTGAGCGCCGGTAGCTGGAATTTATACCGCACCACCCTCGACCTCGACGGAAAGCTCAGTAAAGACGGCCGTCTGCTGTACCGGCTCAACCTCGCCGCGCAAAACAAGGGCTCTTTCCGTGCCAATGAATACAACGACCGGTACGTGATAGCGCCTGTACTCTCTTACCAGCTCGACGATAGAACAAAGCTGACCTTTGAATACAACTACCAGCGCGCAAATATGTCTGACGTCGGCTCCTTCTATGTGTTTACACCCGATGGGTATGCGACGCTGCCGCGCAATTTCACGAGCATTCCCGAGGGGCTGGCCGGCACGAAGATGAATGACCACAGCTTTTACGCAACGCTGAACCGCGAGATCAACAAAGACTGGAAGTTTACGGCGCAGTTCTCGCGATTCGATTTCAACCAGGTGGGCTCTTCGGCCTGGCCCGACCAGGTTAATGCCGATTATACCATGATCAGGAGCATCGGGATATGGGATGCAAAAAGCAAGATGACGATGGGGCAGGCCTTCGTGAACGGCGATCTTCATACCGGCTCCGTTCGCCACCGGATACTGGCGGGTCTCGATGCCGCGCGTAAAGACTATATGGCGGATTGGGGGCAAACCCATGCACTCGATACCGCAGGCGGTGAATTTGATATGCTGAACCCTAACCTCGGCGTACCCAATAATGGCTATCCCCGGTTCGACCGGGAAACGCCTCTTGCCGAACGCGCCGCCATTGTTGGCGGGACCATGGGCCAGCAGTACAGCTCCGTGTACGTACAGGATGAGCTGGGTTTTCTGGACAATAAGATCCGCCTCACCCTGGCGGGCCGTTATACGCAACTGAGCATGTGGGCCTGGGGTGCCGCCGCCGATAAGGCGGATCATTTTACGCCGCGCGCCGGGCTGAGCGTATCCATCGACAGGAGCACATCGGTATACGCCTTGTACGACCAGGCATTCCTGGCGCAGTCGGGCGTCATGAAAGCAGGCGGCGTACCGAAGCCTATCACGGGTAATAACATGGAGATCGGCATCAAGCGCGAATGGCTCGATGGCCGTTGGGCCAGTTCGCTTACGGCATATCGCATTATCAAAAGAAATGAACTGGTGGCCGGACCGATGGATCCGGATACGCATGTGGCCTACAGCATTGACCTGGGTGAAAAAAGAGCGCAGGGCATCGAGTTCGATTTGAAGGGAACGCTTGCCCGCGGGCTGAACCTGGTAGCGAACTATGCCTTCACCGAATCGGTCATCACCAAAATAAACGAGGGCGCCGAAACAGACCTGAAAGTGGGCCAATACCTGCCGGCTTATGCCACGCATACCGCCAATGCCTGGCTCACCTACCGCATTCCCTCGGGTGTGCTGCGTGGTTTCGGTATCAATGCCGGCGTTACGTTTCTGGGTGGCCGCAAAACCAACTGGGAACTGCCACCCGCCGGCGGGCAGGAACTGCCCGATTATACAAAAGTGGATGCGGGTATTTCGTGGGACCGTGACAAGATCCGCATCACCGCCAATGTATTCAACCTGCTCGACGCCTACCTGTACACCGGCTCATGGTATAGCTGGCTGAACGCCTACTATTACCAGGCGGAAGCACCCCGGAACCTGCGCCTCTCGATCGCGTACAGGTTCTAACCCTTTGCGCGCATTGAGCCGATTTCCCCAACCGGGACGCCCCCTATCCGGGAGCGTCCCGGTTTGCATTATCTTCGCAGGCAACAAGCACAATATGGTCAAAAGAAGACGATTCTTGCAGCAGTCCGTTAAAGGAATGGCCGGTTTGGCGGTTACGGGTACCACAGGTATGACCGCCGCTTTCAAAGCGCCTGCCGTTAAAACAAGCCGCGGGGCGGCCTCCAACCTGCCTATTGTTCTGTCGACCTGGGATTTCGGCATGGCTGCCAATAAAGGTGCCTGGGAAGTGCTGTCTGCCGGCGGCCGCGCCGTTGACGCCGTGGAAGCAGGGGTTCGTATAACCGAAGCCGAAGGCACCAACCTTACCGTAGGTTATGGCGGATTGCCCGATCGCGACGGCCGTGTTACCCTCGATGCCTGTATCATGGACGATAAATACGGCTGCGGCTCGGTGATGTGCCTGGAGCATATCATGCATCCCATTTCGGTGGCGCGTTTGGTGATGGAAAAAACGCCGCATGTGATCCTCGTGGGCGACGGCGCCTTGCAATTCGCACTTGCAAACGGATTCAAAAAAGAAAACCTGCTTACGCCTACCGCCGAAAAGGCCTGGAAAGAGTGGCTGAAAACAGCGCATTATTCACCCGTTATCAATATCGAGAACAAAGCCAACCCGAACAGCAAAGATCATCTGCCAGGCGGCAAATACAACCATGATACCATTGGCATGATCGCGCTCGACCGGCAAGGCAATATCGGTGGCGCCTGTACCACCAGCGGCATGGCATTTAAAATGCGCGGCCGGGTGGGCGATTCGCCCGTGATCGGCGCCGGCCTGTATGTTGATAATGAAGTGGGCGGCGCCACTGCCACCGGCGTGGGTGAAGAAGTGATCCGCATTGTCGGTTCGCACCTAATCGTAGAGCTGATGCGCCAGGGCGCTGCGCCCGAACAGGCCTGCCGCGATGCGGTTGAACGCATCGTGAAGAGAAGTCCGTCGAAAGCCAAAGACATGCAGGTGGGCTTCCTGGCCATTAACAAGCAGGGTGAATACGGCGCTTTCTGCCTGCAGCAGGGATTTTCGTATGCTGTAAAAAGCAATGCGGAAGACCAGATGCACCCGGGTAAAAGCTATTACCCATAATTATTTTTACCTGATCTCTTTGCTGCGTTCCGCAACCTCTTTCAGCAGGAGCGGGAAACCGGGTTCGGTCATGCCGTGACCATAGCCCTGGAACATGTACAGCTTCGTCTGTTGGTGACCGGTAAGCTTCAGCATACGCGCGAGATAGGCATTTTCTTCGTAACGGCCCAGCATCTCCAGCTCGGGATCGCCGGTAAGCAGTACGATGGGCGGCGCATCTTTCCGAACATGGTACAATGGTGCATAATTGTCGACCAATGGCTGCGTGTCGGCAATGCCTTTTTCCTTGCGTAGGGTAAAATGCGTAATGGTTTGCCCGCTGAAAGCCACGAGGCCTGCCAGTTGGTTGGCATCGACCTGCTGTTTCTGGAGATATGATTTATCGAGGGTGATCATCAGCCCGAGATAGGCCCCCGCCGAATGACCCGATATGAATATCTTTTTCTGGCTGATGCCGTATTTCTGCGCATTCCTGAACACCCATCCCACCGCGGCAGCCGCATCTTCGATAATAGCAGGTACGCTTACACGCGGCGAAAGACGGTAACCAACGCCGATCACCGCTATGCCCTTGCCTTTGAGCGCTTCGGGAATTTCCCGGTTGCCTTCGGTAAGTCCGCCGCCATGAAACCAAACCACCACCGGGACGTCTTTCGCGCCGCGGGGATAATAAAGATCGAGGCGGCATCTTTCGGTTTTGTAATTGTCATATACCGTATCGGGATAATACAGCACGTTCTGCTCGGTAACATAGGTTTGCTGCGCAGGTGCAGCCAGGTACAGCAAGCAGGAAAAGAACAGAAGAATGGTTGATTTTAGCATGACGGGCCGGTTTGATTGGCGACCCAAAATAATAAAACTAGCTATATTTAAAGCAGAACTGCGCTGCCCGATAAATAATGCATATGAAAACATTTTTGCACGACGATTTCCTGCTGCAATCACCCGCCGCCGTTCGGCTGTACCACGAGTATGCAGCGCCCATGCCTGTTGTCGATTACCACAACCACCTGCCGCCGCAAGCCATTGCCGCCGACAGTTGCTTTGAAAACCTGACCCAGGCCTGGCTGCAGGGCGATCATTATAAATGGCGGGCCATGCGTGCGCACGGTATTGCCGAAGAATTCATCACCGGGGCTGCGCCTGATCGCGATAAATTCATCCGCTGGGCGGAAACCGTACCCTACACCGTTCGTAACCCGCTTTTTCACTGGACGCACCTGGAGCTGAAACGTTATTTCGGCGTCGACGAGCTGCTGACGCCTGAAACGGCAGGCAGCATTTACGACCGGTGCTCCGACATGCTGCGTTCGCCCGCCTACAGCGTCAGGAAGCTGTTGCAGATGATGAAGGTAAAGCTGGTATGCACCACCGATGACCCCGCCGATTCACTCGAATATCACCAGTCGATGCGGCATGAAGGCAGCGCCCTGGTTATGTTGCCCGCTTTCAGGCCAGACATGGCCATGAAGGTGGAAGAGCCTGCTGCTTTCAGGCAATATGTAACCGGTATTGCCAACGTATCGGGTTGCGCCGTGAATGATCTCGACACCTATATGCAGGCGCTGAAAAGCCGCCACCGGCATTTTGCCGCCGCGGGATGTTCGGTGTCAGACCACGGCCTCGAAGAAATATACGCCGACACTACCAGCGACGAAACGGCGGCGACGCTGTTCAAAAAACTGCTGCGCGGAGAAGCCCTGCGCGTTGATGAAACCGGCAGCCTCAAATCGTGGTTCCTTTTTGCCTTTGCGTTATGGGATCATGCGGAAGGCTGGGTGCAGCAATACCATCTCGGCGCACTGCGTAACAACAATCGCCGGAAGCTGCGGCAACTGGGCCCTGATACGGGCTGGGATTCGATCGGTGACTGGGCACAGGCATCGTCGTTGTCGCGTTTTCTCAGCCGCCTCGATGAAAACGACCAATTGGCCAAAACCATTCTGTATAACCTGAACCCCGCCAACAATGCGATGATGGCCACGATGACCGGTAATTTCAATGACGGTATAATACCCGGTAAAATACAATGGGGATCGGCCTGGTGGTTTCTTGACCAGAAAGAAGGTATGATCAGCCAGTTGAATACACTGTCGAATATGTCGCTCATCAGCCATTTCGTTGGCATGCTGACCGATTCAAGAAGCTTTTTGTCGTTTCCGCGGCATGAATACTTCCGGCGCCTGTTGTGTAATCTTTTCGGAAACGATATGGAAGAAGGCGAGCTGCCCCACGATTTTAACTGGATAGGACGCATTATCCAGGATATATGTTTTAATAATGCAGTAGCTTATTTCAACTGGAAGAACTATTTTTAAATCCTTGAAAAAGATTGTTTGTTTCGGAGAAATACTGATGCGCATGTCGCCTGCTTTGCAGGGCGAATGGCTCAGGCAGCATTCGCTGCCCGTGTACCTGGGAGGGGCGGAACTGAATGTGGCGCAGGCGCTGGCACGCTGGCAGCAGCCTGTAAAATATGTGACCGCCATGCCGGCCAACAGCATGAGCGACGATATCAGGCATTACCTGGGCAGCCGCCATATTGATCACGATTCCATTGTGTACACCGGCGAGCGTACCGGCATTTATTACCTGCCGCAAGGCACCGACCTCAAGCACCAGGCAGTCATCTACGACCGGGCGGGTTCTTCCTTTGCGTCGCTGCGGCCGGGGCAAATTAATTGGGACGCTGTTTTTGCAGATGCCGGCTGGTTCCATTTTACGGCGATCAGTCCCGCATTGAATGAATATATGCCCGCTGTTTGCCTCGAGGCTGTGCAGGAAGCCCGCAAACGGAACCTGTTCATTTCGGTCGACCTGAACTACCGCGCCCGGTTGTGGCAGTATGGTCAAAAACCCGAATCGGTGATGCCTGCGCTGGTTTCTTATTGTGATCTCGTGATGGGCAATATCTGGAGCATGCACAGCCTGCTGGGGGTGCCGCTCGACGAGAACATACATACCAACCCGGCTGACGACAAATACCTTTCACATGCACGCCAGAGTTCGGCATTCCTTTTTGAACAGTTCCCTGCCGTGAAGTTTGCGGCGAACACTTTTCGTTTCGACGTGGAGAGCGGCATTCGTTATTTTGCGAGCCTTGACGAACCCGGGCGGCAATACCAGTCGCCCGTATTCAACGTGAAGTCGGTAGTAGATAAAGTGGGCAGCGGCGATTGCTTTATGGCCGGGCTGATAGCCGGCTTTTGCCGTGGATGGGCAGAAGGAGAGATCATTCGTTTCGCTGCCAAAGCTGCGATCGGTAAGCTGCAGGAGCTGGGCGACGCCACCAGCCAAACAATGGAAGCAATCCTTCAGTCGTGAAGTAGGGCTCACGCCATATAAAAATAACACATGCCTGAACGAACCGGTAAGCTCCGCTGGGGTATATGCGCCCTGGTATTTTTTGCTACCACCATCAACTATCTTGATCGTGCGGTGATCAGCCTGTTGAAATCAGACCTGGAAAAACAATTCAACTGGAGCGAGTCCGACTATTCGCAAATTGTCATTGCCTTCCAGCTCTCGTATGCGATCGGGCTGCTGCTGGCGGGCAAGCTGGTGGATCACCTCGGCACAAAAGCGGGCTATGCGTGGTCCATCCTGCTCTGGAGCCTGGCTGCGATCGGGCATGCCGCGGTTCGTTCCACCGGCGGCTTTGTGGTAGCGCGTGCGGCCCTGGGGTTCAGCGAAGCAGGCAATTTCCCTGCGGCGATAAAAACCATTGCAGAGTGGTTCCCTGTCAGGGAGCGGGCTTACGCAACCGGTATTTTCAATTCGGGTGCGGCGATGGGCGCCATACTCGCGCCGCTTACGGTGCCTTTTATCGCGGTATCATTGGGCTGGCAATGGGCTTTTATCATCACCGGCGTTATCGGGTTTGCCTGGCTGATCTTCTGGCAGCGTGGGTATGCGAAGCCGGACGCACACCCGCGTATAACCGAAGCCGAGCTGGATTACATTAATAGCGATGCCGGCGAAAGCGCCGCGCCTGACCCTTCAGACAAACCTGTGTCGTGGTTCGTTATCATGCGTTTCAGGCAGGCCTGGGCTTTCATATTGGGCAAGTTCCTGACCGATCCCGTGTGGTGGTTCTACCTGTTCTGGCTGCCGGCTTATCTCAAGGCGCAATACGGCGTTGACCAGACTGCTGTGGCATTGCCCGTAGCGCTGGTCTATGTGATGTCGGCCGTAGGAAGCGTGGTAGGCGGATGGCTGCCGCTGCACCTGATCCGGTCGGGGCAACCGGTGTACCGCGCCCGTAAAACAGCCATGTTCGTGTATGCGCTCGCGGCCCTGCCGGTTTTGCTGGCGCAGAAGCTGGGCGCCATCGATATGTGGTGGGCAGTGGCCATTATTGGCCTGGCTGCTGCAGCGCACCAGGCCTGGTCGGCCAATATCTTTACGACCGTTTCCGATATGTTTCCCCGCAAAACCGTAGCATCGGTAACCGGCATGGGAGGTATGGCAGGCGCTCTCGGTGGCATGCTCATTGCCTTTTTGGCGGGTAGATTATTCGACCATTACAAGTTGCTGGGCAATATCGAAAAAGGGTATTCGATCATGTTCGTGGTATGCGGCTTTGCCTATCTCTTCACCTGGCTGCTGATGCACCTGCTGGCACCGCGTATGCGGAGAGTGGATGTTTAATGACGGCAAAAGCTGACCCGGAACCGGGCGCCTTTGCCGGGCCCTTCACTGGCTGCCGTGATCGTGGCCTGGTGCCCTTCGAGTATTTTTCTTGTCAGGTAAAGTCCCAGGCCGGTGCTCTCTTCGCCGGCAGTGCCTTTCTGTCCTTTTTTAAGCCGCTCAAAAAGCGTGGCGCCCTGCGCTTCGGTAAAGCCGATCCCTTCGTCGGCAATATCGATATAGACTTCTTCTTCGGTATGACCGGTTTGGATATGGATGGCGCTGCCGCTATGAGAAAACTTGATGGCGTTGTTGATGATATTCTTCAGCGCCTGCTGGAACATTTCGGGTGCGATCAGCAACTCGTAATCGTGCAGGGGCTGGAACAGGATGCGAACTTGCTTATGGCCGGCGGTGGGCTGCTGGTTCCTGATGGCATGGGTCAAACAGTTGTTGAGCGACGAGGGCAACCTTTTCATGCTGGTAGAGATACTGTCGTGTTGCCGGATAAGATCCGCCACCTGCTGCAGCAAGTCTTCCTGCTCCTTGAGCGATAAATGAATATTCTCTATCACCTCCTGCAGTTGCGATTCGTTGTGAACAACAGCAGGCAGCAGGCCCGTCATGAGGCGGATATTCACTACCGGCATTTTAAGGTCGTGTGCGATCAACTCCGACAATATCTGTTTCTCGTCTAGCAGGTCGTTCAGCTCGGTAACGGTGATTTGCACACCGCGCATCAGCTCACCCGCTTCATCGGTGTAATGCAGGGGGAGATGAGGCACCTGGCGACTGAGCCGGTAATCGTGCAGGGCCGTGTTGGTGTGCACAACGGGTTGCAGCAGGCCCTTCAGCCAGCGGCAGGCCAGCACCACTGCCGGCAGGGCACACAACAGCGCCGTGGTAAAAATGGAGAACGGCGTTAAGGGAAAAGGCGCCCAGGCCAGCAATATCGCCATGCCCAGCAGCGGCAGGCATATGCCTGCAACGGCAACGAACATAAACTTACGGGCATAGCTTCCGGCCCACAGGCTGCTGGCAGATAAAATGCGGTAGATGTTGTTCATTGTATCTGGTCTACTGTTCTAATGTAGGCTTTAATTTGTATTTTCCCCTTTATGAAAAAAGCTACAGGAGCCAGCTTGTCGGCCATGATGTTCATGGAATATTTCATCTGGAGCGCATGGTATGTTACGATGGGTACTTACATGAAGGCCCATCTGCAGAGCGATGACATCCATATCGGCGCGGCTTTCAGCGCGCTGGCCATTGCCACTATGATCTCTCCCTTTTTTGTGGGACTGATCGCCGACCGTTTTTTTGCCGCGCAGAAAATAATGGGCGTGCTGCACCTGGCCGGCGCAGTGCTGCTGGTGATGGCTACCCGCGTAACCGACAACCAGCTTTTTTATTGGGTGATACTGGCTTATTCGTTGCTGTATATGCCTACCATTGCGCTGTCGAACAACATCGCTTTTTACCAGATGACCGATCCCGGCACGCAATTCCCGTGGATACGGGTATTCGGCACTGCCGGCTGGATTGTGGCCGGCTGGCTGGTGGGCACCCTGGGTTTCGAGAAATCACCCGACACCTTCTACCTGGCTGCAGGCGTTTCGGTGGCATTGGGGCTGTTCAGCTTCTTTCTGCCGCATACGCCGCCGAAGGGCGTGCAGGAAGATGCAGGTGCCGGCATGCTGAAAAGCACGGGTGTATTGTTTAAGAGCCGTGCCTACGTGGTGTTTTTCATTGCCGCCATACTGGTTTGTATTCCGTTGGCTTTCTACTACGGTTTCGCCAATCCCTTCCTCAATGAAGTGGGCATGAGCAATGCGGCAGGAAAGATGATTCTCGGGCAGGTGTCGGAAGGCATTTTTATTCTCGCCATTCCTTTCCTGTTTAACCGCATCGGCGTAAAGAACATGCTGCTGCTGGGCATGAGCGCCTGGGTGATCCGTTATATCTGCTTCGGCTTTGGGTATGAGAACCCCCAGTCGTGGTTGCTGTATGCAGGTATTATTCTGCACGGCATCTGCTATGATTTCTTTTTTGTAACGGGGTATATGTACACCGAAAAGAAAGCCGGTCCGGCCATCAAGAATGCGGCGCAGGGGCTGTTTACTTTTGCCACCTACGGATTGGGTATGTTCATCGGTACCTGGATATCGGGTTTTGTAGCGGGACATTATGCGGTGGCCGACGGTCACCTTTGGCGGCAGATATGGCTGGTACCCGCGGGCATTGCCGCCCTGGTATTGTTGTACTTCCTGGTCTTCTTTCGCGATGAAAACGTTTCTTCAAAAAACATTTCACAGTAAACTATGCAACCTCTTGTTAACACCGGCCTGATCGGTTACGGCATGGCCGGGAAAATATTCCTGGCACCCTTTATTCATCCCGTGAACGGTCTGCGCCTGCAGGTGATCAGCACATCGAAGCCCGATGCTGCCGAAGCCGCGCGGAAAGCGTATCCCGATGCGCACATTGTGCCATCGGGCGAAACCATTATTGCCGACCCATCGATTGAGCTGGTAGTGATCGGTACACCCAATACCAGTCATTTTTCACTGGCAAAGGCGGCTATGGAAGCCGGCAAGCATGTGCTGGTGGAAAAACCGTTCACCGTTACGAGCGCTGAAGCCGATGAGCTGATCCGTATTGCAGCGCGGACCGGCCGCATACTAACGGTGCACCATAATCGCCGTTTCGATGGCGATTATGCCACGGTAAAAAAACTGGTTGCCAGCGGGGCCCTGGGCCGGCTGGTGGAAATGCGCATCTCATACGATCGTTTCCGGCCGGCATTACGGCCGGCTGCCTGGCGCGAGGCTGACCTGCCCGGCTCGGGCATTCTTTATGACCTGGGCCCGCACCTGGTGGACCAGGCGCTAGATCTGTTCGGCATGCCGCTTAGCGTGCAGGCCGATGTGTTGATCCAGCGGCCGGGCGGCCGGGTCGACGACCGTTTTGAAGTGGTATTGCACTATCCGGATGTACGGGTGGTACTATCGGCCGGTATGCTGATTAAAGAAGCCGGTCCGCATTTCGTGCTGCATGGCGACAACGGCTGCTTTATCAAATACGGCATGGACCCGCAGGAGAACCGGCTGAAAGCAGACGCCGTTCCGCAAAACGATCCCGATTGGGGAAAAGACGATCCGTCGCTGTATGGCAAGTTGTACAATAGCTGGCAGGGCATGGAAATGAGATCGGAGATCGCGACAGACATAGGTAATTACGGCAATCTCTTCGCCAACGTGGCGGCGGCCATCCGGAAGCAGGCGCCGCTGATCGTTCAGCCGGAGCAGGCGCGCAATACCGTTCGTATCATTGAGCTGGCGATGCAATCGTCGAACGAGGGAAGAACGATCAGGCTGTAACAATATAATACGCTGCAATGCGTCGTTGGGTGTTTTGCGGAATTTCGCAAAATGCGCCTATTTATACGTGAAAAGCGGTAGAAGCAGATTTTGGCGGCAATAGATTTGGCTATAGATCCAAATTTTAATTGTCTGCTAATGAGAAAACTCAAACAACTGCTATGGTTTCTCTGCCTGCTGCTGTCTGTTCACGACGGCTTCGCCCAGTCGAGGGTAATTACAGGTAAGGTTACCGCTGCCTCCGACAAAACGCCTGTTGCGGGGGCAACCATTTCCATTAAAGGAAAACAAAATGCCGTGACAAGCGGCGAGGATGGGAGCTTTTCGCTAGCTGCCCCTTCAGGCAGATTGGTATTGGAAGTGAGCTCTGTCGGGTTTTCATCCAAGGAGGTTGCGATCGGCGCCGATCAGCAAACCGTCACTATAGAGCTGGCTTCCAACAACCAGCAATTGAATGAAGTGGTGGTGACTGCCCTCGGCATCACCCGCCAGTCGAAAACGCTGGTGTACGCTGCGCAAATCGTTAAACCCGCGCAGCTTACCGAAGTGCGCGACGCCAACAATGTGCTGAACTCCTTCTCGGGCAAGGTGGCCAATGCCACCATTACCCAGGGCTCGGGCGGTCCCGGTTCGGGCGCCCGCATTGTATTGCGCGGCAACCGTTCATTGCAGGGAAGCAACAATGCCCTGATTGTGGTAGACGGCGTACCCATCACCAATAATACCAACGGAACCGGTACAAGCGATTTCGGTTTTGTACAGGGGTCAGACGGCGCCAGTAATATAAACCCAGATGATATTGAATCGGTAACTGTTTTGCGGGGCGCTTCCGCTGCCGCGCTGTATGGCAGCGCAGCCGGTAACGGCGTGATTGTGATCACCACTAAAAAAGGAGGGCGTGACCGTATTGCCGTGAACGTCAACTCGGGTGTAGCCATTGAACAGGCGAATGCCCTGCCTAAAGTGCAGAACAGCTACGGACAGGGGATAGGCGGCGTTTTTTCAAAAGCAGTAGGCGCCAATTGGGGCGCCAGGATGACCGGACAGGCTTTCACCGATACGTTGGGAAATGCGGCCACCTACTCGGCCCAGCCTGATAATATCAAAGACTTTTTCCAGAACGGCGTGAGCTATAACAACTCTATAGGCGTTAGCGGCGGTAATGACAAAATGCAAACTTACCTGTCGTACACCAACAACAGCGTACAGGGCATTATCCCCAAAAATAATTTACTGCGTCATACCATTAACCTGCGTGTTTCGAACCAGATCAGCAAGCGTTTGTCAGTCGACGGAAAAATAACCTATACAGCCCAGCAGATTACGAACAGGCCCAGAACCGGTGAGGAAAATGCGCCGACAATCGATATCTATCAAATTCCCCGCAACCTGCCTACTGCCACTGCAAAACAATATGAGACTACCGACAACCTGGGTATCCCGGCGCCCTCCGCCTGGGTATCCACCTTGTCGTCCAACTATCAAAACCCTTATTGGGTGGTTAACCGAAGCTCCATTAACGAGACCCGCGACCGGATACTGGGCTTTCTCTCTGCCAGGTTCAAGATTACAGACTGGCTGTCTGTTTCGGGAAGAGCCAACCTCGATAAGATCGCAGACGAAGGCACCCAGGCTTATTCTGCGGGAACCCTGCTGTGGGCAAGCTCCAGCGGGTCCTATTACACCAACAGTATCCGAAGCATGCAGAAATGGTTTGATGTAATGCTGGAAGGCAATAACAAGATCACAGATAACCTGAAAGTGGATTATCGCGTGGGCGCTATCTACCAGGATAACAATACGACTGAGAACAGGCAGGCTGCCAAAAGCCTCAACATTACCAACAAATTCAGCATGAATTATGCGTCTGAAGCAGGGGTAACCGCAACCGCCGTAGAAACACAAATCCAATCTGTTTTCGGCCAGTTGAACTTTTCGTTTAAAGATGCCATTTTCATAGATGCGAGCCTGCGAAACGACTGGGCTTCCATGTTGCCAAGCCCATATTCTTTTAGTTATCCTTCAGTAGGCGCTTCGGCCATTTTGTCTGACCTTCTTACCATGCCTTCGGCCGTCAGCTTCCTGAAGCTGAATGCGAATTATGCAACGGTTGGTAACGGCGGCCAGGCGCTGATCAGGAACGCCACTTACGGTTATTCGTCGGGTGCCGGCAATGGCTTTTTAAGCAGAACCTCCACATTGCCTTTACCCGGTTTGAAACCGGAAATTGTTTCCAGTGTTGAATTTGGCGTTGAGGCACGTTTTGTCAACAACAGGATCGGGTTTACCGCCACCTATTACAAGAGCAATTCCAAAAACCAGTTGCTCAAGCTCGCTTTGCCGGTGGCCACGGGCTATGCCGACCAGTATATAAATGCAGGTAATATTGAAAACCACGGTTTTGAGCTGGTTGTAAACGGCACGCCGGTTCGAAAGAAAGACTTTAGCTGGGAGGCGACTTTCAACCTGGGCATTAACAGGAACAAGATCAAATCGCTGCTCGACGAAGTGCCGATCTATTATCTCGGCGCCGGTTACGGACGTTCTGCAACACCTATTGCCAAGGTGGGAGGTTCTTATGGCGATATGGTTTCTTACCTGTGGGAAACCGACGCGAAAGGCCAGCACGTGGTTAAAGCCGACGGAACGCCTCTTATTACCGCCGACCGCGGCTACCTGGGTAATTTCAATCCCCGCGCCACACTTGGATTGAGCAACAGCTTCACGTTCAGGAATTTCTTTGCGCGGGTATTGGTGGATGGTCGTATAGGTGGTGTGATGATTTCAGGAACCGAAATGAACCTCGCTTTCAGCGGTATTCCCGAGGTTACCGGGAAATACCGCGAGGGTGGTTTGGTGCTGGGCGGTGTTGACGCAGCGGGCGCAGGCGTATCGACAGCCATCAATGCCGAGCAGTTCTGGCAAACAGCGTCGGGCCAGCGCTATGGCGTCGGACAGTTCTTTGCCTATGATGCAACCAACTTCCGGTTGCGCGAATTGACCTTTGGCTATTCGATTCCGCTGAAAGACGATTTTGTCGTGAAAGCGGCCAGGATCTCGCTGGTAGGCCGTAACCTGTTCTGGTTGTACAAAGGGTCTTCCAGGCTCGACATCCCCGGCATCGGCAAAAGAAAAATGTGGTTCGACCCTGATATGAGCCTGGGTAACGGCAATTTCCAGGGGGTGGAATACGGCACCCTGCCGTCGACACGTACCATGGGCCTGAACCTCCAACTCACTTTCTAAGCTGAAAAATCAATCTGATATGAAACGATCCCTGATATATATACTTGGTTGTTGCGCTTTGCTTTCTCTTGGTAGTTGTACCAAGAAGTTCGAAGACATCAACACCGATAAAAACAGTGTAGCAGTGATAGGAGCGGCCGAGCTGCCCTTCCTGTTCTCGCGGGCACAGTCTACGGCGACCAACAGCCAGTGGAATTACCAGGTGGCGCAGAACCTGTTCGCCGACCAGTATGCGCAGTACTTTGCCTGCGTTGCTACTTATTTCCCTTCCGACCGGCTGTTTATTCGCCAGGACTGGGTAGGGGCTGCTTTCAATCCCATGTACACCACCGTAATGCCGCAACTGCAATCGATCTTTGAAGCGGCCGACAAGAATTCGGCAGAATACGCGATTGCAAATATCTGGTGGGTATATACTTTCCACAGAGTGACCGATTACTGGGGGCCGATACCCTATTTCTCGGCCGGGCAGGCGGGCAGTGCTGTTCCGTATGATGCGCAGGACAAGATATATGCCGACTTCTTTGTTCGCCTTGCCGAGTCGGTCGCCACACTGAAAGCCAATACTGCCGCAAAGCCTTACGGATCGTACGACCTGATCTATGGCGGTAGCGTATCCAAATGGCTCAAGTTCGCCAATACGCTTCGCCTGCGCCTCGCTATGCGGATATCCAAGGTCGATCCGGGCACCGCCAAAACGCAGGCAGAAGCCGCCGTTGCAGATGGTGTTATGACCGACAGCCCCGGCGATGACGCGCTGATCAAGCGAACTACCAAGGGCGATGACGCCAACGGTTTGTCGATCATGAGCGACTGGAATGAATTCAGGATGAGCGCTTCAATGGAGTCGGTGCTGAAAGGCTACAACGACCCGCGTATGGAAGCGTACTTTCTCCCGGCTGTGAAATCGGGCACTTATGAGGGATTACGCAATGGCCTTACCGTAAGCCAGTTGACCCAGCCTGCCAACCTGCACGATGCCAATTCGCACGTAGGAGCGTTGTGGGCGTCTACCAACTATCCCGGGGGCACCAGCGGTTACCTCAGCTCACCGCAGAATGTAATGGCATCGGCAGAAGCCTGGTTTCTTCGCGCCGAAGGCGCCCTGTTGGGATGGAACATGAATGGCACGGCGAAAGACATGTATGAAGCGGGTATCAGGGCTTCGCTGGCGCAGTGGGGTGTTACCGATGCGGCCGCTGTTACAGCCTATGTTAACAGCACGGGTACACCGGTTGCCCCCAACGATTTTCTAAACTCTCCGGCCATGACCAGTATCCCGGTTAAGTTTGCCGGCGATCCTGCCACCCAACTGGAGCAGATCATGACCCAGAAATGGCTTGCCCTTTTTCCCGACGGAATGGAAGCCTGGGCCGACTACCGTCGCAGCAAAGTGCTGAAGCTCTACCCGGTGGCCAACTCCGAAAACCCCGATATTACGAATACCACTACCCAGTGGATCCGTCGCATCCCCTTCCTCGATTCGGAAAAGGAAAATAACGGCGACGAAGTAACAAAAGCTGTACAATTGTTAGGAGGCGATGACAAAGTGACCACCCCGTTGTGGTGGGACAAAAACTGATACCTTATGTATTACAAAGGAGGCTAGCCTGATAAGCCTCCTTTTTTTATGTTACCAACCATGCGGAATATTTTTGTTTACCTGGTTTACTGCTTTTTACTGGCGGGCTGCAGCGGGCCCGGGCCGGCGCAGTTGTTTACCCGTCTCGATCCCGGGAAAACCGGCATCAGCTTTAACAACCAGTTGTTCGACGACCAGGGAATGAACGTGCTCAATTATTCCTATTACTATAACGGGGGCGGTGTGGCGGTGGGTGATATTAACAACGATGGGCTTGTTGATATTTTATTCACCGGCAACATGGTGAAGAACCGCCTCTATCTCAACAAGGGCGATTTCAGCTTTGAAAATATCACCGACAAAGCCGGTATTGCTGCCCAGGAGGGCTGGTGCACCGGCGCGGGCATGATCGATATCAATGGCGATGGTAAACTCGATATTTATATCTGCCGAAGCGCTGCCGGCAACCCCGCACTTCGCCGCAACCTTCTTTTCATCAACAACGGCGACCTGAGCTTTACCGAAAGCGCGGCCGCCTACGGGCTGGCCGACGACGGCTATTCAACACAGGCCAGTTTTTTCGACTATGATAAAGACGGCGACCTCGATTGCTTTCTTATCAATCATTCCCTGCAGCAATACAGCACCGGCGCCATAGAGAATCCCGGTTGGCGCAAAGAAAGAAAAAAGGCTTTCGAATGCAAGCTTTACCGGAATGATTTCGACAGCGCCGGCGGGCATGCCGTGTACACCGATGTTTCCGAGGCCGCGGGCATTCATTCCAATGTATTGACCTTTGGCCTGGGCGTTGCTGTTTCCGATCTGAACAAAGACGGATGGCCCGATGTATATGTTTCCAACGATTTCAATGAAGCCGATTATTATTTCGTCAACAACGGCAACGGCAGCTTCACGGAGAAATTGGCTGAAAGCATGGACGCGGCCTCGTTGTATTCGATGGGGTCGGATGCCGCCGATATCAACAACGACGGGTTGCCCGACCTGGTGACGATGGATATGCTGCCGTCAGACAATGCCCTGCAGAAGACACATCTGGGTGCTGAAAATTTCGACAAATTCCAACTGCTGTTCGGTTTTGGGTTCTACTACCAGTACAGCCGCAATATGCTGCACCTCAACAACGGCGATGGAACCTTTAGCGAGATCGGTCAGCTCGCAGGTGTATCGGCTACCGACTGGAGCTGGGCGCCGCTGTTCTGCGACTTCGACAACGACGGTTACAAAGACCTGCTTACCACCACGGGTTACGTGAAAGACTACACCGACATGGATTTTGTAAAATATTCGGCCGATG
Source organism: Flavihumibacter sp. (assembly GCA_039811405.1). Classification (GTDB taxonomy): domain Bacteria; phylum Bacteroidota; class Bacteroidia; order Chitinophagales; family Chitinophagaceae; genus Flavihumibacter. The sequence continues at coordinate 23,654 of JBDHYM010000010.1, forward strand.
TAGCGGTGAAGCAGCGGGCGGGCAGCAGCGTCGAAACCGTGCAGTCGTATATCGACAAAATGCCCGAAAGCCGCACCCTGAGCGCCCTGTTCCGCAACGAAGGCGGCCTGCGGTTCAGCCGTAAGAACGGGGAATGGGGGCTGCTGCATAAAACAACATCGGCCGGCGCTGCATATGCCGATCTGGATAATGATGGTTATATGGATATCATTATCAGCAATACCAACGACCTGGCCGATATATACCGCAACAATGGCAAAACCGTCAGCAGGCAGCATTATATAAAATGCCGGTTCAACGGAATGGCGGCGAACCCGGCCGGCTTGGGCGCCAAAGTGCAGGTCTATGCCGGTAAGGCGGCTTATTACCAGGAGCAGGTCCCCGTACGTGGTTACCAGTCGGCCGTTGACCCGGTAATGAATATGGGCGTCGGCGCCACTGCGAAAATCGATTCGCTGCTGGTGATCTGGCCCGACGACAGCTTTGAATGGCTGAAGAACCTGCCGGTCGACAATGTTGTGCAACTGGACCAGCGTCGTGCTTCGGGTAAATGGAATTACGCAGCCTTGCCGGTTACGCCTATGTTCACGGTGAAAGACAGTGCCATTTTTCAACACCGGGAAAACAGGTTCAATGACTTTGTCAGCCAGGGGCTGTTGCCGAATTACCTGAGCCGCCCCGGCCCCTGTATGGCAAAAGCCGACCTGAACGGCGATCACCTGGAAGATATTTATATCGGCGGTGCTGCCGGTCAGACCGCCGCGATATTCCTGCAACACGCGAATGGAAGCTGGCAATTGGTTGCGCAGCCTGCTTTTGAAAAAGACAAAGCGGCGGAAGATGCCAAAGCTGTTTTCTTTGATGCCGATGGCGACGGCGACGAGGACCTGGTGGTGGGCGCCGGTGGATATGAGTTTGCGGTGACCGATCCGCTGCTGCAGCCAAGGCTGTACCTGAACAACGGCAAGGGTTCGTTCACCGCTTCCGGCACGCTTCCGCCCCTGCTGTTACCGGCAAGCGCGATTGCCGCCGGCGATGCAGACAACGATGGCGATACCGATATATTTATCGGTGGCCGTGCAGTGCCCGGCCGTTATCCAGAAACGCCTTCTTCGTATTTGCTGTTGAACGACGGCAGCGGCCGGTTCAGCATCGCCACCGGCCCGGCTGCTCCCTTTGCTGCTCCACCAGGCATGATAACGGCTGCTGCATGGGTGGATATCGACAACGACCAACGGTTGGACCTGCTGGTGGCAGGTGAATGGATGCCGGTAACGATTGTGCTGAATACGGTGAATGGCTGGCAGAAGGCCCCGGCAGCGGGTCTTCCCGGTAACGGCTGGTGGAACAGCCTTTGTGTCGACGACCTGGACGGCGACGGCTATGCCGATATCGTGCTGGGAAACCAGGGCATCAATAACCAGTTTCAGGCCAGCGTGAAAGAACCGCTCGAGCTGTATTATGCCGATTTCGACGGCAATGGCTCTGTCGATCCTTTGTTCTGCTACTATATAAACGGGAGGTCTTATCCCGCCGCCAGCCGCGATGATCTTACGGAACAATTACCCGGGCTTCGAAAAAAATTCAACAGCTATTCCAGTTACTCCGCGGCAGCCATCCATGATTTTTTTGCGCCGGAAAAGATCAGTGCGGCGGGCTACCTGCATATCACGGAACTGCATTCAATGGTATTGCTCAACCAGCAGGGGAGATCATTCAAAAGGATCGATCTGCCGGCGGAAGCGCAGTTTGCACCGGTGCATGCCATCGTTACAGGCGATTTCAATCGCGACGGCAGGAAAGACCTGCTGCTTGCAGGCAATAACAGTTGGACGCGGATCAGGTTCGGCAGGTACCGGGCCAACCACGGACTGATATTGACCGGCGACGGCAAAGGCGGGTTTGCTGTTGTGCCACAGCCGGCGGGCGGACTTTGTTTACGCGGCGATGTTAGAAGCCTTTTAGCCGTAAAAAATCCCACCGGCAATCAGTTGCTGGTGGGATATAACGACGGTGCCCTGGTAAGCTATCGTTGATCAGACGATGCCTGCCAGCTCCAGGCTTTTCTTTTTCAGTTGTTGTATGGCAATATCCTCAATGATCGGTTCAGGCGTCAGGATCAGTGAAGTGGCATTGGTTTTCCACCAGTTGTTTTCCATCAGCTCTTTCACGGGTAATACGCCCACCAGGTATTTACGTTCTTCGCGCGCATGCCATTCTTCGATCCATTCGAATTTTTCTCGGGGAATGTATTTCCAGTCGGTAAAGCTGACGTACACCCGCAGGTAGAAATTATTCGCCAGCGTATTGGGCTGGTGGTGGTAGAGTTTTTTGTACTCGTATTTGTAATCGTAGCGCAATGCAGACAGGTCGCTCAATACCGCCGATGCCGTGGGGAAGCTGCCCGCGCCCTTGCCGTAGAAGAACTGCTTGTCGGCAAAACCGCTCTCGATCACCACGCCATTGTATTCGTTCTTCACGAAAGCCAGGTGGTCGTCTTGCGGCACGAACTGCGGTATCACGAAGCTGGCCACACGGCCGTCATTCAGCTTGCGTGCCTGCGCCACCAGCTTGATCTGCTGGCCTTTTTCCGCCGCAACCTTTGCATCGGTGGCGTGGATATTCTGGATGCCGGTGAACAGCAGGTTCTCGGGGTGCTCGATGATGCCGTAGGCATGTGTCAGCAAAAAGGCCCATTTGTTCACGGCATCATAACCTTCGACGTCGAGCGAAGGATCGCTTTCGGCAAAACCAAGCTGCTGGGCCAGCAGCAGGGCCTGCTGGAAATCGAGCTTGTCTTCGAACATCTTGGTGAGAATGAAATTGGTCGATCCGTTTACCACGGCCTTGATGCCGTGCAGCAGGTCGTTGTCGTAATATTCTTCCAGGTTGCGGATCACCGGGATCGAAGCGCAGGCGGCTGACTCATACAAAAAGCTCTGGCCGGTCTCCTGCTGCAGGGCCAGCAGCTCGGGCAGGTGCTCGGCGATCATTTTTTTGCTGGCGCTTACCACCGACTTGCCATTGCGCAGCGCGGTGCTGACGATCTGGAAAGCGGCTTCCGATTCGTTGATCACCTCCACGATAACATTGATGTCTTCATCATTCAGCAGCTCGTCGCGGTCGGTGGTGAAAAGACTGGCCGGCGCATTTCTTTTCTTCGAGGTGTCTTTGATGCAAACCTTCCTGATGCTGGCGCTCAGCGAAGGCGTTTTTTGCAAGACCTTGTACAATCCTTCTCCTACTACGCCGAAGCCAAAGAGGCCGATGCTGAGCTGCTTGTGATGTGTCATAACCTTAAATTACGGTTGGGTTCAACAATGTGCTAATATTTTTTTCTTTTCTTTTTCGCCGGTGACCGATACGATGGTTAACGCTGTTTCAAGGTCGCTGACCAGGTCCTGTACGTCTTCCAGCCCCACGCTGAGCCTTACCAGGCTGTCTTTTACGCCCGCCTTTTGCCGGGTGGCGCGATCGATGGTTTTATGAGTCATGCTGGCCGGATGGCTCACCAGGCTTTTGACGCCGCCCAGGCTTTCGGCCAGGTGGAAGAGACGGGTGCCGGTCACCAGGGCGGTGGCTGCCGCCTCGGTGTCGTTCTTCAGGCTGAAAGACACAATACCGCCGAAGGCCGATTGCTGGCCGGCGGCCACGGCATGCTGCGGATGGCTTTCCAGCCCGGGGTAATATACTTTTTCCACCAGCGGGTGCGCCGACAGGTATTGTGCGATCTGCAGGGCATTGCGGCTGTGCTGCGCCACCCGCAGGTGCAGGGTTTCCAGCCCGCGTATCAGCAGAAAGCTGTCGAACGGCGCCAGCACGGCGCCGCAGGCGTTCTGGTAAAATTTGATCTGTGCACCCAGTTCCGGGTCTTTGGCGATAACGAGCCCTGCAATTACGTCGCTGTGTCCGCCAATATACTTGGTGGCGCTGTGCACCACGATGTCGGCGCCCAGGGCCAGGGGTTGCTGCAGGGCGGGCGAAGCGAATGTATTGTCGACCGCCAGCAGCAGCTTATAACGGTTAGCAATAGACGCAATGGCGCGGATATCCGATACCTTGAGGGTTGGATTGGTGGGCGTTTCCAGCCAGATCAGCCGGGTTTTGGGGGTAATGGCCCGGTTGATGGCGCCGAGATCGGTCGTATCAACATAGGTCACTTTGATCCCGAATTTGCGGTACACTTTTTCAAATAGCCGGTAAGCGCCGCCGTAGATGTCGTCGACCGCGATGATCTCGTCGCCCGATTCCAATAATTTGATCACGGCGTCGATGGCTGCCAGCCCGCTGGCGAAGGCTGCGGCCACGGTACCTCCTTCCAGTTTGGCTACGATCTTCTCGAGCTCCTGCCGGGTGGGGTTATTGGTACGGCTGTAATCGAATCCTTTGTTTACGCCGGGGGCTTCTTGCACAAAAGTGCTGGTCTGGTAAATGGGAACGGCGATAGCGCCTGTTTGCGGATCTACCGGAATGCTGTGCAGTAATTGTGTTGTCGCTTGCATGTTAAACATTTTTTAGTTTGATAAACAATTGGTTGCGACACCACCCATCAAGTGTACCGGGAGTGCTTTACATAAAAAAAGCTCTCCCGATAAATCATCAGAAGAGCTCATATTAGAAGTTTATTCTGTCTAAGCTTTCATCAGACTTATCTCCCCCTGGGTTTCCCCGTCGGGCTGGATTTGGCACCTTACTTTCCGTTTTTACACGGAAAACAGGTTGTCAAGGCTTCATCGGGCCATTTCCCTCTGCCTTTCTTGATAAGCGATGCTGTAAAGAACTGGCGCAAAATTAATGCGCCGGATTTGATTTCACCAAATATTTTTTCAAAACCGGTAGCCGGCCACCAGCCCGAACAGGGTGCTTTTCAGCTTGCCGTTTTCCCAGGCATTCAGCGGTGCGCTGTTGATTTGGGTGGCATTATTGGCCAGCCCCAGTTGTGCGCGAAGCTCGAGCATAAGCCCCGAAGCATGTTCATAACCCGCTGAAATATTCACCCCGAAATCGCTGCGGCGCATATAGGGCTTCGACAGCAATATATCGGCGTATTCTTTCTTGTTGGCGAATTTGAAAGTCTCATTCTGCCCGTTGTCATAGTCTGCTTTCGCGCCGGTACAAAAGGCGGCATACGGTCCGAAGCCCATCAGCAAACGGCCGTCGCCCAGCTCGGGTTTGTAATAAAAATTCAGGGGTATCTCCAGGTAAGAAAGCTTCAGCTTTCCATCGGGTTTATGCATAGCGGCGCCCTTGGTGCTGAACAGCAAGCCCGGCTGGAAGAACAGCGAAGGCGCCAGCGGCGTTTCCACTTCCACACCCACCAGGAAACCGGTTTTTATTTTGGTATTTTCCGACAGGTAGGCAGGCGGCAGCCCCGTATAATAATCGTCTACCGTCAGGTTGCTGAAGTTGATTCCTATCCGGGGGATGAAGTGAATGCTGTTGTCGTCGCGCTGCTTCGTTTGTGCCTGCCCGTTTGTAATTAAAAAGCCGGCAGCCAGGCATATCAGGAGTCGTTTCATGATTGTAAATATCGGTGGTAGTATAACGGTGCATGTTTAATTTGATTGTCCCGCCTCTTTTTTAGCTTCCGCTTTCATGGCATCGCTGGCGGTGATAAGAAAATCAACGCGGCGGTTTTTTGCCATATTTTCTTCCGTATCGTTGGGATAGCGGGGCTCAAACTCCCCGTATCCTTTTGTTTTCACGCGACCGGCAGCTACCCCTTTCTTCTCGATGTACTGCGCTACTGCATTGGCGCGGCGTTCGGACAATGCCTGGTTGTATTCGGCAGCGCCCTTGCTGTCGGTATGGCCCGCCACTTCGAGGTTGGTGTCGGGATATTTGTTGAGGATGGTCACCAGCTTGTCGAGCTGCACCGTGGCCGCTGTATTCAGGTCTGATTTATCGAAGCCGAACAGTATCTCGCTGTTGAATTCTACCACGATGCCTTCTTCCACACGGTCTACTTTTGCCTCGGGGATATCCTGCTTTATTTCGCGTGCCTGCTTGTCCATTTTTTTGCCGATCAGCACACCCGCACCGCCGCCCACTACGGCCCCGATGATGGCGCCCAGGCCGGTATTGCCGGCCGCCTTGCCCACTACTGCCCCGATGGCGGCGCCGCCGCCGGCCCCGATTGCTGCTCCCTTTTGCGTGTTATTCATTGATTTACACCCTGCCAGCAAAACAACGCCTGCCGTTAGCCCGAAGAATGCCTGTTGAAACTTTTTCATATGAGATATGTTTACCCGTATAGGCAAAATACAGGCCAAAGGCGACTGGCGCATTTGGCGTAATTTGCGTACACGAAAAAGCATGGCAAAGAAAAAACAAGCGGCGCCCGTTCCAACAGAAACAGAAAGCATTGAAGTGATCGGCGCCAGGGAGCATAACCTCAAGAACATCGATATCAGCATTCCCAAAAACAAGCTGGTGGTATTTACAGGCGTTAGCGGAAGCGGCAAATCGTCGCTGGCCTTCGATACCATTTACAACGAAGGGCAGCGTCGTTATATGGAAAGCTTCAGCGCTTACGCGCGGCAGTTTGTGGGTGATATGGAGCGGCCCGATGTGGACAAGATCACCGGTCTTTCGCCGGTAATTTCCATCGAGCAGAAAACAACCAACAAGAACCCCCGCTCAACAGTAGGCACCATTACCGAAGTGTACGACTTTCTCCGTTTGCTGTTTGCGCGGGGCTCGGATGCATTCAGCTACAATACGGGGAAACGGATGACCAAATTTTCGGAAGAAGAGATCGTCGAAAATATATTCGCCCGGTACGAAAAGAAAAAGATCAGCTTGCTGGCGCCGCTGGTGCGCGGCCGCAAGGGCCACTACCGCGAGCTGTTTGAAGACATCCGCAAGAAAGGGTTCCTTAAAGTGCGCGTTGACGGCGAAGTGAAAGACCTGGCGCCGAAAATGCAGGTAGACCGGTATAAGATACATGATATCGAGGTGGTGGTAGACCGCATGGCGGTAACGCCCGATGTACGCCTGCGGCTGTCGCAAAGCGTGCAGAAATCGCTGCAACTGGGAAAGGGCCTGCTTTTCCTGCTGCTGAACGACAACAACCAGGTGGTGCAATACAGCCGGCAACTGATGTGCGAAGACACTGGCATCAGCTACGAAGAGCCGTCGCCCAACAGCTTCTCTTTTAATTCGCCTTATGGCGCCTGCCCGGTGTGCAAAGGGCTCGGCTCGGTGTACCAGGTCAATATGGAAGCGGTGATCCCCGACAGCACACTGAGCGTGCGGGAAGGCGCCATCGCTCCCCTGGGAGAGGAGCGCGACGCATTTGTGTACAAACAGGTGCAGCAGCTTGCCCGCAAGCACAAGATCGACCTGAAAAAGCCGGTGAAAGACCTGCCGCAGCGCGACCTCAACCTGATCTTGTACGGGCAGCCGGATGCGCCGGAAGAAACCATGGTCGATTTTGAAGAGCAGCCGTCAACCGACCGTATCTATGCCGAAGAATTCGAAGGCGTGATACCGCAGATCAAACGCTGGTTCGGCACCGGGCATTCCGACGCCGTGCGCGAATGGGCCGAAGGGTTTATGGAACTGAATGTCTGCACTTCGTGTAATGGTGACCGTTTGAAAAAAGAAAGCCTCTGGTTTAAGGTCGACGGGAAAAATATTGCCGAACTGAGCGAATACAACCTCGATAAGCTGCTGGAGTGGTTTACGGGCATTGAAAAACGCATGAGCAAAAAACAGCAGGCTATTTCGAAAGACATATTGAAAGAGATCCGGGAGCGCCTGCAGTTTTTGCTTGACGTGGGGCTTACCTATCTTACCCTCAGCCGGCCGACCCGCACGCTGAGTGGCGGAGAATCGCAACGCATCCGCCTGGCCACGCAGATCGGTTCCCAGTTGCAGGGCATCACGTATGTGCTCGATGAGCCGAGCATCGGCCTGCACCAGCGCGATAACCATCGCCTGATCACGGCGTTGCAGAACCTGCGCGACATCGGTAACAGCGTGCTGGTGGTGGAGCACGATAAGGACATTATGATGTCGGCCGATCACCTGGTCGATATCGGTCCGCGTGCGGGCAAACACGGCGGCCGCATCGTGGCGCAGGGAACGCCCGACCGGGTGCTTGAGGCGGGGTCGGACACGGCTTTGTATCTCAATGGCAAAAAATCAATTGCTGTTCCCGCCGAGCGCCGCCGCGGGTCGGGGAAGTTCCTGGAACTGAAGGGCGCTTCGGGCAATAACCTGCGCCAGTTGAATGTGAAATTCCCGCTGGGAAAGCTGATCGTGGTAACCGGTGTAAGCGGCAGCGGCAAGTCGACCCTTATCAACGAAACGCTGTACCCGATACTGTCGCAGCACTGCTATCACTCAAAACAAAAGCCGCTGGCGTATAAAACGGTAAAAGGACTGGAGCATATAGACAAGGTGATCGAGATCGACCAGTCGCCCATCGGCCGCACGCCGCGCAGCAACCCGGCTACCTATTGCGGGTTCTTTACGGAGATCAGGCAGCTCTTCGCGTCTGTTCCCGAAGCGAAGATCAGGGGATACCAGCCCGGCCGTTTCTCGTTCAACGTGAAAGGCGGCCGCTGTGATCTTTGCGAGGGCGGCGGCATGCGGGTGATCGAAATGAATTTCCTGCCCGATGTGTATGTGCACTGTGAAAAATGCAACGGCAGGCGATACAACCGCGAAACGCTGGAGATACGGTACAAGGGCAAGTCGATCAGCGATGTGCTCGATATGACGGTAGATGAAGCGGTGGAGTTCTTTCAGCCTGTTCCATACCTGCACCGGAAGATCAAGGTGCTGCAGGATGTGGGTCTCGGTTATATCACCCTCGGGCAATCGGCGGTTACATTGAGCGGCGGGGAAGCGCAGCGGGTAAAGCTGGCTACCGAGCTGGCCAAGAAAGACACCGGCAAAACCTTTTATATTCTCGACGAGCCCACCACGGGCCTGCATTTCCAGGATATCCAGCACCTGCTCGATGTGCTTAACAAGCTGGTCGACCGTGGAAATACCGTGCTGGTGATCGAACACAACCTCGATGTGATCAAGGTGGCCGATCATGTGATCGACATCGGTCCCGAGGGCGGTGACGGGGGCGGGCAGTTGCTGTTCGAGGGCACGCCTGAAGAAATGATCAAAGTGAAGGGGAGTCATACGGCCCGTTTCCTGAAGCCGGAGATCGTGGGCGGCAGGCGATAGGTTTATGCGACATCGGGTTGGTTTCAGGCGGAGCGGGCGGTTTTGTTTCTCGCAGAGCGTGCAGTTCTGTTTCTCGCAAAGAGCGCAAAGGAGCAAAGACGCAAAGGGCTAATGACTTGAGCGATGTCAAACGTGAAAAAAAGGAGCCGTCTTGCCCATGAACGTCCCGCCCCGCTTGTTCGCGCGAAAGGTGCATTTTAATACATTTTCTGTTTCGCTTTGTTCTCTGTGAGAAACAAAAAACTGTCCTCTGCGGGAAAAAGGAGTATTGAATCAATAAACAATCCCTTTGCGTCTTTGCTCCTTTGCGCTCTTTGCGAGAAACAGAACTGCACGCTCTGCGAGAAACAGAACTGCTCTCTGCGAGAACCAAAACTGCTCTCCGCGAGAACCAAAACCGCCCGCTCTGCGTGAAACGGAGTTTTTATCTTAGTTGGTATAATACATACGGTTTTCGCGGGTAATGATATCGATCGGCATATGATACACCCGCTCGCATTTCGTCCCGAAAACGAGGTGCTGGTAAAGCAGCAGCACCGCTTTATATGCCTGTTCCATGGATTTCTGGCAGATCAGAAAATCGATGTATCCCTCTTCCAGGTGCTGCACGTTTTCGCGGGTATAGTCGTACCCGATGATGATCGGCTTGCGCGATCTCTTTTTGGCGGCATAGTAATCGGCCACGGTGCTGACCCTCGAATTGGTCACGAACACCAGCCGGATGTCTTTTTCCCGTTTTTCCACTTCGTCGAGCGCCTCGTAAATGGAGTTGCGGTCGGTTTTCCGGATATCGGCTTTAACGATGGGGTTCTTGTGCCGGTGCTCGTCAAAATAGGCCCGGAAGCCTGCTTCTTTTTTCAGCAGGTGGTGGTGCTGGTGCAGCTCTTTGGAGATATGGATCATCAATATTTTGGCGCGTGCCGGCAACAGGTAGCCGATCAGTTGCGCGGCGAGATAGCCGCTCTGGTACAGCTCGGGCCCTACGTAACTCAGGCTGCCCTGGTCTTCGAGGTTGGAGTCGATCAGTACAAAAGGGATCGACTTTTTCCGGCAACGGCTGGTCAGTTGTATGGTATTCTCTGCCGACGAGGTGGCCAGCATTACACCGTCGGGATGGGTGCGGAGCAGGGCCTTTACCTGGCGAAGGAAATCTTCCGGTATTTTCTGGTTGAAATAGAACGGGTACACCTTGATGCCGAAACGGGCCAGTTCGTCTTCCGCCTTTTTAATGCCCTGCGAGGCGGCTTCCCAGAAGCTGGTCTCTTCCGAAATAGTAGGCAGCAGCGTAGCGATCCTGATCTGTTTGCCCGAGGCGAGCCGGCTGGCCATGACATTGGGCTGGTAATCGAGATCGCGGATGATCTGCAATACTTTTTCCTTGGTCTTTTCGGATACGCCCACGCGGTTATGGATAACGCGGTCGACCGTACCGATAGACACCCTGGCCCGGCGGGCGATCTCCTTGATGCCGTTCTGTGATCCCGAAGGTATATTTTTCGCCATACTGGTTGCGCTTAATAGTGCGTTGGAGCGGGTATGCGGATCAGGTCGGTGATAGTGCTGCCCTGGCGTTCGAGGCGGGCCAGCGAATAAATATAACCGTCTTTGCCCAACGCAATCGAATTTACATAAGTAGGCCGTTCGCCGTTACTGTAAAACAGCGGGCCGTGGTCGCGGTAGCTATGCTGCAGCAGCGAATAGGTAACGAGGTGCAGGTTCTCCGGCCCGCGCGCGCCGCCTTTCGCCAGGGCGGCACCCTCGTGCTTCTCACCGGCGATAGGGCCCCCGCAGAGATAATAAAGCACCTGGGCCTGCTCGTCGAGTGCCAGGCCGAGGTAACCATAGCTGAACTGGTCGTACATGCCGCTTGCCTGCGAAGACGCCGAGCTGATGCGCTGCAGCAGCTCCAGGCGCCCGTTTTCGGGTTCGAAGCGGAACAGGTACCCTGAATTGCCATGCACGCCATAGGCGCAGTGCTGCCGGCTGTTCCATATTATTTTTCGCCAGTGATAGGCCATGCTGCCGGGATCAGCAATGGCATAGTGGCCGAAATAATCCCTTTTGAGCGGCTGGTTTTCGGTAAAGCTGAGCAGGTGGTGGTCGGGGTGATAGGAAAAAATGTCGCCTTCGGCAGTAGAGCCGTACACTGTGCCGCTGCGCGGATCGACCAGCAGCGAGCGGCATAATACGCGGTAATCTTTTCCGGCCTCGCCTGCCTCGCCTGCACCCGCCACTTTGCCGGCGGTGATAAGACGGCCGCTGCGGATATGGTAAGCGTATAATACGCCACC
>JBDHYM010000011.1:0-34328 GCA_039811405.1 Flavihumibacter sp.
AAAGCCTTACAGGTATCATTCACCGGCGGCTCTGTAATGGGCCTCGGGGTGGCCGGCCTGGCCGTGCTTGGCCTGGGGTCCCTGTTCATTGTGCTGGTAATGGCCTTCGCCCCCGGGCTGGCAGCCAACGACCACCTGGTGGCAAAAGCCATTGAAGTGCTCACCGGTTTTTCGCTGGGTGCTGAATCTATCGCCCTTTTCGCCCGGGTAGGCGGCGGTATCTATACCAAGGCAGCCGATGTGGGCGCCGATCTCGTGGGTAAGGTGGAAGCCGGTATTCCGGAAGATGATCCCCGCAACCCCGCCACCATCGCCGATAACGTGGGCGATAACGTAGGCGACGTGGCCGGTATGGGCGCCGACCTCTTCGGTTCTTATGTAGCCACCGTGCTGGCTACCATGGTACTGGGGCAGGAAACCATCGCCACCGATGCCTTTAACGGGTTCTCCCCCATCCTGCTGCCGATGCTGATCGCCGGCGTGGGTATTCTCTTCTCGATTGTAGGCACCTGGTTTGTACGAATCTCCGAAAACGCGGGCATCAGTACCGATGCGGTGCAGAAAGCCCTTAACATGGGCAACTGGGGTTCTATTATCCTCACGGCCATCGCTTCGTTCTTCCTGGTACAATACATACTGCCCGATACAACCATGACGCTTCGCGGCTTCGAATTCAGCCGCATGGATGTGTTCTATGCCATCGTCGTAGGGCTTGTTGTAGGCACCCTGATGAGCATTATTACCGAGTATTATACGGCTATGGGCAAACGCCCTGTAATGACCATCATCAGGCAGTCGGCTACCGGTCATGCCACCAACGTGATCGGCGGACTGGCCGTGGGCATGGAGTCTACCTTTCTGCCCATCCTGGTGCTGGCCGGCGGTATTTTCGGCTCTTATTATTTCGCCGGATTATACGGTGTGGCAATTGCTGCGGCCGGTATGATGGCCACTACCGCCATGCAGTTGGCCATCGATGCTTTCGGACCTATCGCCGACAATGCCGGCGGTATCGCTGAAATGAGCGAGCTGCCCAAGGAAGTACGTGAAAAGACCGACGTGCTCGACGCGGTAGGTAATACCACGGCTGCAACGGGTAAAGGCTTCGCGATCGCTTCTGCCGCCCTGACCGCCCTGGCGCTTTTTGCCGCCTTTGTGGGTGTGGCAGGCATCAAAGGGATCGATATCTACAAAGCCGATGTACTGGCCGCTCTGTTCATTGGTGGTATGATCCCCTTTATCTTCTCTTCCCTGGCCATTCGGGCCGTGGGTGAAGCAGCTATGTCGATGGTGGAAGAAGTACGTCGCCAGTTCCGCAGCATTCCCGGTATCATGGAAGGTACCGGTAAGCCCGAGTATGACAAATGCGTGGCCATTTCTACAGAAGCTTCTATCAAGAAAATGATGTTGCCCGGCGCCATCGCCATCGTATCGCCGCTGATCATCGGTTTCCTGTTTGGTCCCGAAGCCCTGGGCGGCTTCCTGGCCGGTGCTACCGTGAGCGGCGTATTGATGGGTATGTTCCAGAACAATGCCGGCGGTGCGTGGGACAATGCCAAGAAATCATTTGAGAAAGGTGTTACCATCAACGGCGAAGTATATTATAAGAAATCAGAGCCGCACAAGGCGTCTGTAACCGGCGATACCGTGGGTGATCCGTTTAAAGACACTTCCGGTCCGTCGATGAATATCCTCATTAAGCTGATGAGCATTGTGTCGCTGGTAATCGCCCCCACCCTGGCCGACATTCACCACACCAAAGACCACGCTTCGGCCGATAAAAAAGAGAGCAGGATCGAGCAACGCATGCAGGAAATGCCGGTCAGTGAAGCGAATGCCGATGCCCTGGTCGCCGCTCTTAAAGCCGATGGTTACGAGCAAAACGGGAAGCTGGATATCCGGTACAGCGAAGGTGTTCTCCAGGTAAACGGAAAAAACCTGGGTGCCGAAGAAGTTAAGAAATACGAAAAGTTTCTTCCCGCCGGTACAGACCGTGTACTTTCCATCAGCACGAATGAAGAAAAGAGCTAATTTAGCGCAGCATCTAATCAGATACTAAATACCATAAAGTCCCCGGGTGTCTACCAGGGGACTTTTTATTGGGACCCAGCATTTCCAGCGCTCTTGGTGGATATTGAATAGCATTTACATCATCGCAACACATACTGTCTGCATGCATTAGCTGGTTTGGCTGTAAGCCCAACTCTTTTTCGATGGTGTCTAACAACCGGTTACCGTATCAACAGACGTCAATGCGTGCGGATACCATCTTCTTACTGCTTCCAAATGTTGCTTGCTCATAGTTTTTAGTCACATTAAAATATTATTCTGCGGTTGAATGACCGGCGGCAAATCTTTTTCGCCCAACATTTCCCGTAAATCAATCTCAATATTTCGGCTGATTTGCGTTATCGGAACATCGTTTGCGCTTCCTTCAAAGGGGTTTTCGGTGCTTTCGCCAATTTGTTCCAACACCAGAAACACCCAGCCCACCAGAACGCTCAGCGGAACGGCCAGCCATATAAACCAATCGCCCTGTTTTTCTGTATATTTCGCCAACTCGCCGATAAAGCCCAAAGGAATTAAAAAACAAAGCACATTGGTAAAGTACAGGTTGATACTCGAAAACTGTCGTGGGTAAGGGAAATTTTTGATGCGTTCGCATTTGCCTTGCTGATCGTACAGGTCTTTCAACTGGTTTTCCAACGCCACATAATTATAGTCTGTGACGATGCCTTGCTTATTGAGCTCTTTGAATTGCGCTGACTGCCGCGCCAGGATCTGCGTTGCCCTATTTTTGGTAGAAAGAATGTATTGTCTTTCATTTTCAGCAAGAAAAGGCTTTAGTTCTTCGTCCAGGCTGCTTTCCCATTCGGGAACCTTGTAGTATTTCAAATAGGCCCGGTTGTAACTTTTGGTTTTTACATGTTCCCAGCTTTTAGTTTCCCGAAGCTGGAAACGCAAGGCCGTGAGCCACGCAAAATGGCGGTAAATAATTTCTTTGTGTAACCCGATAATGATCGGGTCGGTTTCTCTTGCTTTGTCACTGGCACGGACAAAGTCTTTCGTCATTATACCGAATGTTCGGCTGCTGTTGATAATCGCTCCGTAAATCTGCCGCGCTTCCCAGGCGCGGTTATAGGTTTGTGTATTTTTAAATCCCGAAATAAAGGCGGTTGCCGTACCAATCAATGCAACAGGAACCCATGGAATGGCAAGCCAGCTCCAGCCGAGAAAATAAAACAACCCTGTTGGCACAATACTTAATAAAAGCATTGTGTAAATTTTTGTCCGTGTCCACGGAATGAACTGAAGTATTTTGTAATGGCTGGCTGTGTTCATTTATGCAGGTTTTCGGTTACCATTTTCCCCCCTTAAAACTCCGTATTGTTTGGGGATTACCCCTTAAAATTGATTGGTTTGACCATAAAAAGAGGGCGCTGCAGTTGCAGCGCCCTCTTTTACTAAAAGAAAAACAAGAAACTCATCAGTTCTTATCCCAGAACAGCTTGGTCTCCACCGCGTCACCACCTACTTTGGCAGCGGCGCTGGTGTAGTTAGCAGGGTTCAACTGCTGTTCGTTGTTCGGGTATTGATAGCGGTTGGGGAAACCGGATGTAGCACCTACGGGCAGGGTAAGTTTGGGGAAGTCCAGCCTTCTCAGCTCCAGCCAGCCGTCCATCGGGCGGTTGTACAGGGCGATCCATTTCTGGAAACCGATCTTTTGCTTCCAGTCGCCGGCAGCAGTGGCATAGGCCACATCCGGGCGGGCCAGGTAGGTGTTAGCAGCGGCCTCAGAACCACCCCATCCGATGATGGAAGCTTTGATGGCGTTGTTGTAATGCTCTTCGGCGGTACCATCTACGCTGAAACCCCTTTCAATGGCTTCTGCACGATAGAACTCGGCTTCCACATAATCGAGGAATACACCCGGAGCGGCAGCAGCTGATACGGCGTCAGCCGGCTTGGAGGTCAGCGCAAAGGCATTACCTGCACCTACCACACCGCCTACATAGTCACCATCGTTGTTGGTACCGAAGTAAAGCGATTTACGCGGATCGCTCATGGCAATCAACGGATCCATGAGGTCTTTCGCGGCGAGATAGTCACCCCGTCCACCCAGAACGATGTCTGCATACAGCGGGTTGGTATTCGGCGTAGACCCCAGGTAGGGGAATTTGGCATCGTCGGCGCTTGACGCAAACGCGTCGGCGCTTGATGCTTCCACATTTGTTTTGGCGGCAGCCGGATCAGCATCGGCCAGCACCATTCCCATTTTTAAACGGAGCGTATTGGCAAACTTCTTCCATTTGGCCATGCTACCCTTGTACACCAGGTCTTCAGTGGCAGAGAAGCCAGCCGCACCGGTATTGATGGCAGCGATATCGGCCGTCAGGCGTGCCAGCAGGTCGGTGTAAATGGTCTTGGCATCATCATACACGGGATATACATTTCCCGGGTCGAGCGCCTGGGTATAAGGAATGTCGCCGAAAGTAGTCACCAGGTTATGGTAAACATATACCTCCATGATATCAATGGCCGCCAGTTTATTGGCTTTCACTGCTTCCAGTGTAGTCGCATCTGCGTTGATGATACGGGCAGACTCGTTCAGGTCGGCCTGCACATCACGATACATGTTACCCCACCAGGTTTGCGGGATGTTCCGGGACGAAAAGTTGTACTGCACTTCGTCCTGGTAAGTAGCCATCGCCCAGTGTTTCACAATGAAGCGGAACGGGTTGGTGTTTACGCTGGCCGACACCAGGTTATCAGAGAGGTTCCTGACAGCGTTCGAGTACAACGGACCGGCCGGAACCACCGCTGCACGCTTCGTCTCGATATTGAGGCTGGAGATATCTCTCGTACAGGCCGATATAAAAAGGGCCGGTATGGCGGATAAATATAAAATAGTTTTTTTCATGTTCACCATTTTAGAATTTAATACTCAGGTTGCAACCGATGATCCGGGTGGTGGGATAAGCACCACTCTGCATACCCTGGATGTTACCCGAAGAAAGGTTTTCTTCCGGATCGGAATAGGGCAGGTTCTTGTGGATCAGCCACAGGTTACGACCGATGATAGAGAAATCCATTCCTTTGATGGCAGGCGTATTCTTGAATATGCTCTGGGGGAATGAATAGGTAATTACCGCTTCGCGCAGCTTCACATAGCTGGCATCGTACGAGAATGCGGAAGTGGGATCACCAGGCTGGTTGGCATCGAGCACTACACGGGTAGTGTTGGCTGATCCATCAGCCTTAACGCCCGGAAGAATGATGCCGCCGCCTTCAGCGATCGGGTCACGCACGGTCTTGCCGTTTTCGTTCAACCGAACAGATTCGGGATAGATACCGGTATAGTTCAGGCCGTAATACATATCAAGCGACCAAACCTGGCCACCCTGGCGTACATCGATCAGGAAGCCGAGGGTGAAGTTCTTATACTTGAAACTATTGTACACACCGCCTACCCAATCAGGGTTGTAATTGCCGATCACATTGGTGGTAGTGGTAGTCTGACGATAGAAACCACCGGCAGTCACTACGCGCGGCGCTACGCCATCCCAAGCGACTACTTTAGAAGGATCTTTGGGATCGATCATCATATAGGTTTTACCCTGGATAGTGCCATAAGGTTCACCTTTTGTAGCGTTTATACTAACACCGCCCTGGAACGAACCCAGCAGGATGTTTTGCACTTCGTTGCCGGCAGCATCCCTGAAGAGCTCAACCACTTTGTTGCGGTTGCGTGTCCAGTTGATGTTCATATCCCACGAGAAATTCTTGGTTCTTACCGGTGTTGTGCGCAAAGTAAGTTCCACACCGCTGTTCTGGATATTACCTGCGTTCACAACCTGCTTGCCATAGCCGGTGGCGGTAGATACGTCAACCGAAAGAATCTGGTCGAACGTATTGGTGCGGTAATAGGTCAGGTCCAGACCAAGGCGGTTGTTGAGGAACGACATTTCAATGCCGGCCTCACGGCTGTTGGTCTTTTCCGGCTTCAGGTTGGGGTTGTTGTTGGTAGTCGGCAGCGAGAAGAGCGTGGTACCTCCGAAAGGAGTCGGCTGATCGTAGGTGTTTGTAACTTGTCCCCAGCCTGCATCGTTATACACAGTTGCATAGTTGAGGCGCAGTTTACCATAAGACAGCCAGTTCAGGCTCTGCAGCGCTTTCGAGAACACCCAGCTTCCTGACACACCCCAGTAGTAATACTGGTTATTGTCTTTCGGCAAAGTAGAAGAGCGGTCGGTACGGAGAGAAGCGTCCAGTGTGTATGTTTCTTTCCAGCTCAGCGTCAAGCCGGTGAAATAGCCATCCACTGCCCTCGGTTGGTAAACTTCTGTAGGATTGGGAACGGTACCTTTCGAGTTGGCGATGGAGTACAGTCCCGGTACAATCAAACCGCCGGAAGTGGTTTGGTACACCGAACTAACTGTCTGCTTGCGCTGGTTTACACCCAACAGGCCTTTCAGGTTCAGGTCAGATCCCAGGTCTTTATTGACGTTGGCGAGAAATTCAAAGTTCTTCTCATTATAGTTCAGGTCGTACCGGTTATAAGACGCTGTACCCTGGCTGCCCACGGCGGTACGCTCATCCATGAATTGGGTGTATGTATCCAGTGAAACGCGACCCATGATGTTCAACCAGTCGGTAACCTTGTAATCCAGTTGTACGTTACCGAAGAAACGCGAACGGGTGTCTGTTTCGTAGTTCTGGTAAACGGTCCAATAGTAGTTATCGGTATAAATGGGAACAGTACCTGCAGCAGTGGAAGGATCTTTCCAGTTCCAGGAGATATTCTGGTGATTGCGGAAGTAGGCTTCTTTCTGCTCGAGGATATCCACGTTACGCTGGTACCACTGGCGGAAATTCTGGTTGGGGTTTTTACCGCTGTAACCGGTACCATAACGGCCGCGGCCGTCTACCTTCGAATAGTTGGCAGATGCAGAAGCGACGAGGGACGGTGTAATGTTATAAGCGGCGCCGAAATTGATGATGTTCTTTTTCACGCTACTGTTGGGAAGAATACCTTTCTCATCGTCGCGCGTGTACCCCAGTTTGAAGTTTCCGCGATCAGAGCCACCTGTCAGCACAATGTTGTTGTTGGTCGACAGCGCGGTTTGATAAAAATCTGCCGGTGTGTGCGCGGCAGCCACCCAGGGCTTGGCTTTTTGGTAATAAGGAGAAGCAGGGTCGAATGCATCCCAATGGTACACCATCAGGTTCGGGTCGAACTTTGCACCATAAGAAGCATCTTCAGATGTCGGTACTACCAGGTCTTTCACCCCATCGCCGTTGGCATCGAAATACCAGAACAATGAATTGGGAGAAACGTCGGGATCTGAGTAATCGGTCGAATAACCGGCACCATACTGGTCCTGGTATTTGGCGAAGGTCGACTTATCCATCTTACCTACACGTACACCGGAGTTAACGGTAATACCCAGGCCTTTTTTCCCTTTCTTGGTAGTGATCATGATCACGCCGTTGGCGGCGCGGGAACCATAGAGCGCGCTCGCGGCGGCACCTTTCAGTACAGAAATGTTCTCGATGTCGTCGGGGTTGATATCGGCAGCCGAGTTACCATAGTCGTAACCGCCACGACCGGTACTCTGGTTGGTGGTGTTGACATTGCGGTTATCAAGGGGAACGCCATCTACCACGAACAATGCCTGGTTGTTGCCGGTAAGCGATTTAACACCACGAACCACTACGTTGGTAGAACCACCGATGCTATTGCCCTGGATGACCTGCAGGCCCGATACTTTGCCTGACAAGGCAGCAGCGGCGTTGCCGGTGCGGATCTTGCTCACCTCATCTCCTTTCAGTTGCTGGGCGGCATAAGGCAGGGTGTTCTTGCTTCTCCGGATACCCAGCGCAGTTACCACCACCTCGTCGATGTTTGCAGATGACTTTAAACTTACGGAAACCACATCTCCGGAACCAACGGAAATGTCTTGCTGATCAAAACCCGCTGAACTCACGGTGAGTACAGCGTTGGGGCCCACTTCAATCTTGAAGTTACCATCCTGATCGGCCGCAACGCCCCGGTTGCTGCCCTTCACTTTGACAGTGGCATAAGGCACCGGATTTCCATTACCATCGGTAATCCTTCCGGTAACGGTCTTCGTTTGGCCAAATACCACGGCTACGCCCAATAAGAGCATAGTAAGCAGTGCTGCTAATTTTCTCATGTTATCTGTTTTAGTTAGGCGACAAATTTAAGCCATTTTTTAAATAAGTTAATTTTGAATTAAACTTATCATGTATTAAAAATTCTAACATATTCTTAAGTATTGTAACCACCCCATTGGATTAAATAAGCGGGTGGCAGTATATTTACGAAAATGATCGTATATTGCTTGAAATTCACGTACATGTCTTCTCCCCGGTACATCAAACCCACGGAAAGTGAACTGGAAATCCTGCAGATTCTCTGGACCCGTAAGCTGGCGAGCGTGCGGGAAGTACACGAGGTCATTTCTGCCAGCAGGGATGTAGGATATACAACTACCCTCAAGCTGATGCAGATCATGCATGAAAAGGGCCTGGTACGACGGGATGATTCGGTGAAGACGCACATTTACCAGGCGGCGGTCAGCAAAGAAAAAACGCAGAAACACCTGCTGGGAAAGATGATCGACGGCCTTTTCGGCGGCTCTTCCACCCAACTGGTTTTACAGGCGCTGGGGTCGCACAAGGCCTCCGACGAAGAACTGGAAGAAATCCAGTCACTGCTTAACAACCTGAAAAAACAATAGGCAGATGCACATCCAGACTGCTTTTCTGGAAGCCCTGGGCTGGACCCTCCTGAACAGTTGGTGGCAAATGGGGCTTTTGTGGGGAACGTTCCTGCTGTTGAAAAAAGGCTGGCCCGCACTGAGCGCCGCCATACTATATAATATAGCGCTGGTACTGTTGCTGGCCGGCATGTTATGGTCGGCTGTCACTTTTGTGCAGCAGCTTTCAATGCCGGGGAACCTGTACCAGCGCTGGACGATTGCCGGCAGTGCATTTGCTTCGGTTTATAATACCGCCCGACAGTGCCTGCCCTATCTCTCGATGGTCTATCTTGCCTGGCTGACCTTGCGGCTGCTGCATTTTATGCGCCTCTGCGGGGGCACGTCGCGGCTGCGGCGGGAAGGCGTGTACAAAGCGCCGGTCGACTGGCGGCTGTTTGTAGACCGGATGGCCATGCAGATGAATATCAGGCGCCCCTTTACACTCTGGCTGTCGGATAAAGTAAACGGTCCGCTCCTGCTCGGCTGGCTGAAACCGGTGATACTCCTGCCGTTTTCGGCCGTTAGCCAACTGGCGCCCCACCAGGTGGAAGCCATTCTTATTCACGAAATGGCGCATATCAGGCGAAATGATTTTTTCTGGAATATGGTGCTGTCGGTAGCAGCGCTTCTTTTTTACTATAATCCCTTTGCCCGCCGGCTGCTGGCGACCATCAGCGCCGAAAGAGAGCATGCATGCGACGATTGGGTGATGCAATTCCCGATCGACAGAGCCGCCTATGCAGGCGCATTGCTGAAGCTCGAACAGCAGCGGCAAACGGCAACGCCGCCGATCGCCCTGGCCGCCGGGGGGCCGCATACCAAACTATTGCTGTCGCGTGTAAAACGGATACTGGCGCTTCCCGGCGCACACGCCGAACCCCTGCGCGCCACCGGCCCGCTGCTGGCTGTGCTGGCGTTCTTGCTCTTACTGGTCACCGTACAGCCACGGCAGGAAACCGGCTTGTTTTTCCAGGAACTGACCACGGCTGTCGCACCCGAAAATAGCGCGCCGACACCACCGGAAACAGTCCTGGCAAAGAAAGCGGGAACCATCGCTTCCCCGGCCCGAAGCAGCGCGCCGCACATGCCATCGCCACGCAGCAGCGAGAACAACGACTTTCCGGAAGATCCAGCCGTAACGGCGCCGGAACTATCGGCCACCGGCTGGACCAACGACCCGGCTGCCAATGGCCAGCTGGTGCTGGAAACAACATTGACACCCGCCGTAAAAACACGCAGTTTTGTACAACCCGATATCGCCCTGCATTACCCGGCCGATGTGGCCACCGAAGACCGCCTGCCCTATGTGCCTGCTAAAAGCTTTGAGTTCAGCCAGGCAGAAGACAGCCTCGCGGAACGGCTAACCTCGCTGAAGTCGAAAAAAGCGGTGGTGCAGGTACAACTGGCGCTCAAAAAACTGAACTGGGATAAGTTGGAAAGCAAGCTTCGAAATGCGGGATTCTCGGGCGCCGGCCTGCGTTATGAGTTGGAAAGAGAGTTGTCACAGCTCGACTGGAACCAGCTCAGCCAGGAGTCGGAAATGCTGCTGCAGGAACTGAACCAGCAACAGGCCGATGCCCTGCAAAAGCAGGCGGCCCGGCTACAAAAGGCGGCCGAACAATACCAGGGGTCGATCCATTCTTATAACAAATCTTATAACCAGGCGGCAGGCAACCGGGTACAGGCAACCGCCGATTCCTTACAGCGTTCGCGTGCCGGACGGAAAACCATTTACTTCTGACGAGATCGCGTGGTTCTGCGTGCTGCCCCGCTGACTACAATCTGCTGCCGGCGGGAACGGCCAGCATCTCCAGGTTCGTTTACACCGACAGCCGCAGATCGGCATCTCATCGGCTTCTCTTTATTCCGTTTGAAGGGCATGGACCAGCCCCCGTCTTGTGCTATTCATTGTGCCGGCAAAAGCCGGTCAGCCGCTGCAGGGCCTTCGCAGCATAAAAGATCCAGCACCGACAGACCGGGAACAAACCCCTGGCGGTCGTGGAATACCTGCATATAAGGCTCGACCGGATCCTCGTTAACCGACCACTGGTGGTAGCCGGCGGGGGTAAACAGGTCCCTGCAATCATCCGTCCGTTCGGTGATCACCCGACAGGCCTCTAAGCCGTTTTCGACAACATAAGGCAATTTTCTCTTAAGTGATTTTTCCACCCATTCCAGACAACGCAGGTTAAAGTCGAATAAAAAGACGCCTGGCTTTTCCATCAATACTGCCAGATCGTCACGATAATGATCGAACCAGGGCGACCGGTTATAACAGGAAACCAGGGCCCGCCAATGGTCGCGCTGCCAGTGCCCGGGTTGTATCCGGACATCGGCGTATGCCTGCTTTTCGTTCCGGCCATCGACCAGCGGAATCGACAACCGCAGCGGCCCATCGGCGCCAGCCAGCAACATCCGGTTGCGAAAACTCATTTTCCGGTGATTATCATATTTAAAAAATGATATATTTTTATATTTAAAGCATTTTTTAAACCAATTAATCGATGGAAAATATTGTAAATCAATAAATAGTGACATCTAATTTAAATAAAAATGATTTGAATAAACGATGCTTTATTATAGGAAGAATCTTGTATTTATTTCTGATAAATAACACTTATTATTACTTATATAATTTTCATAAAATTATGTTTATAAACTAGTTAATGATAATTTTTACTACTACTTAGCTTAGTAAATGAGATTTGATTATTAATTATCGGTATACCTGCAAGAAGCCAAAAAACTTGGCAACAAATATAAGCCGGTTTTAAAATTGAATTTGCTGATAATTCACCGAACGACTATTTTTCCATATGCGATTACCCATTTTACCAGGAGCCCGAAACGGCGCCCCGCAATGGCCGGGAAAGGCCACTACCCTTTTCACCATACTTCTCTTCTGTTTGGGCATTGCCTGCAAAACGCCGCAGATACCGGCATACCAGGCTTTCGATAATTTTCAGTTGCAAAAGGTCGGCATGGGTGAATCTGTCGTTTCGGCAGACTTAAAATATTACAACCCCAATTCCTATCCGCTGCAACTGAAGCGGGCCGACCTTGCCATCAGCATTGACGGCAAACCCGTAGGCACCACGGCACTCGATACGCTCATCGAGATCCCGAAGCTGGATACCTTTTACGTACCGGTGAAAATGAGGGTGGACATGAAGCAGCTCCTTAGCAATGCCCTCAGCATGCTGCTCAGTGATGGTATAGACGTGAAAGTGAGCGGAACCATTAAAATGGGCCGAAGTGGTGTCTTTTTCAACGTGCCGGTGAATTATGAGGGAAGGCAGGAGATTAAATGGTGAAAGAGGGTAGTCCACCCGTCAGGTCGTACCCGTCGGGTGGCACCCGACGGGTACGACCTGACGGGTAATTTTTGTCCTTTTAAGTCCGCGCAAAGAATGCATACCATTGTTGCGCAACTGTCTTTACCGGTAATGTGCCAGGGATTTGTGTCGTGTGACGGCAGATAACGACAGCAGGGCGGCAAGCTACATGATCGGGCGGCTTCAGGAAATTCGTCCTTTCAATCCTGTATAGATTGCCCGTAAGTCGCAGAGAATATCCATGGTAGCTGAATATCAGACAGACATGTTACAGATTGAGAACGTTTGATCGTCTACCCGTCGGGTGGCACCCGACGGGTGGACGATCAGCCAACAAAAAACCGCCCTCTCGGGCGGCCTTCTTACATCTTTCCGTCTTCCGGTTTCTTACAGCACCGGGGCAGCTTTTGGTAGCTTTCATCGTTGGCGGACACATCATCGGCGTCGTAGCCGACATTGGCAATGGCCGTTTTGATGTTCTCGATATTGGTGCGGTCGGTATAAAAGCTCACTTTGGTGGTCTTGTGCTTGTAATCAACCGTCACCTTTTGCACCCCTTCCTCTTTGGCAAGGAATTTCTCAATACGGTCTTTGCACATATCGCATTGCACCGACGGGGTCTTGATGGTTACCGTCTGGAGCGCCTTTTTGCCCTGGGCAAAAACACCGGAACAGGCGAGCAGCGCCATGGCCAGCATCAGGTATAATTTCTTCATAACAGGATTTTCAGGTACTGAAATTACAAAACCCCGGTCCATTGAGCGGGGTCTTCACGCCATTTTAACAAAACCGGCTGCAAATTCTCGCTGACCTGCCCTTTTTCAATGGCCAGTGAGATCAGTTGCGCGTAGTTCGTAAGCGACTGGAAGGGTACGCCCGCCGTTTCAAAAGCCTTTTCCGCCACGGAAAACCCATAATTAAAAATGGATACCATTCCAATCACTTCCAATCCCGCATTTCTCAGCACATCCACCACCTGCAGACTGCTTTTACCGGTAGAGATCAGGTCTTCTATCACCAGCACTTTGGCGCCGGGCTGGTAATCCCCTTCGATCTGGTTGCCCATACCGTGTTCTTTGGGCTTGGGACGCACGTATATATAGGGCAGTTTCAACTGGTCGGCCGCCAGGGCGCCCCAGGCTATACCGGCCGTAGCCACGCCTGCCAGCAGATCGGCTTCGGGAAAAGCGGTAAAGATCAGGTTGCTCATCTCCGACTTAATGAAGTCGCGCACAAAAGGGAATGACAATACCTTCCGGTTATCGCAGTAGATCGGGCTTTTCCAGCCGCTCGCCCAGGTAAAGGGCTCCTCCGGTCGCAGTTGAACCGCATGGCACTGCAGCAACTTTTCGGCAACGGCTTTTTCGTTTGACTTCATATATTTTTGTTATCGGTCGCAAAAATACCTCCCGCATCTATGTACATCAAAATCTATTTTGGCGAGAACCCGCTTTTCCTCTGCGATACCATCGATCCTGCTATCGCCCCCTTCCTGCACCACGATGATGCCGTGTTCATCGACGAGTTCTCCCCACATGCTATCCACGCAATGCTGCACGAAATGGAAAAACCTTCCATTCATGCCGGCATACTTTGTCACTCCGACCTGGAAGCCCTGCGCAAAGCCGTATGGAAAAAATTCACCCCGGTGCAGGCGGGCGGTGGCGCCGTGTGGAAAAAAGACCGGCTGCTGTTCATCTACCGCCGGGGAAAGTGGGACCTCCCCAAGGGCAAGCTCGATCCCGGCGAAACCATCGAAACATGTGCCACGCGCGAAGTGGCCGAAGAAACCGGTATTACCGCCCGTATCAGCCGGCTGCTGCTGCCCACCTATCATACCTATCATGAAGCCGGTAAGCACATCCTGAAAGAATCCGTGTGGTTTGAGATGGCTGCCGATGCCCGTCAGCAGGAAAAGCCGCAGGCGGAAGAAGACATCACCGAACTGAGATGGCTGCCGCGAACCGAATGGTTCACAGTGCTCGATAATACTTTTCCCAGCATCAAAGATGTACTGGCAGCCCTATAGTCACCGGCCGATGCTATCCTGTGGGCTTTTTCAGGATCGCCACCGTCAGCCGGCTGATGCATACCAGTTTACCCCGCTCGTCTTCGATCCTGATCTCCCACACCTGCGAGGTACCACCCCGGTGCAGGGGCCGCGCAGTGCCGATCACGAATCCATCTTTCACACTCCTGATATGATTGGCATTGATCTCCATACCCACGGCGATGAACTTGGACATGTCGACCGAAATGGCTGCTCCCACGCTGCCCAGGGTTTCAGCCAGCGCCACAGAGGCGCCACCATGCAGCAATCCATAGGGCTGACGGGTGCGATGATCGACCGGCATACGCGCCCGCAGGAAATCATCACCCACTTCAATCCACTCCATGCCCAGGTACTCGCCCATAGTGCCCTTGCCCAATTTGTTCAATGCTTCGATGGTAACAGGAGAAAACCAAATCATAGTTGCTTACTTAATGCGACGAATGTACCAAACGATGTATAAACGTCGCCGGTTTATTCCGGCCAATCGCCCAAATGACGGTGTAAAACATTGCTGGCTGGCCCACAAGTTTGTACTTTAGTAACCACGAACCGTTTTCACACAGGAAAGCAACACGCCATGAAGAACCTGTTATTATCCCTATTGGTGCTCGGTGCACTGACAACCCGGGCACAGAAAGCCGGGGTTCGGCCAACCAACGAATTTGTGGTAACCGGGCTGGTGAGGCAGGAATTGAGGATTACGCTGGAAGACATCGGGAAGCTGCCGGCAAAAGACATTCCCGACCTGGCGGTCACCAGCCACCAGGGCGAGCCCCGCGGTGACCTGAAACAGATGAAAGGGGTGCTGCTGAAAGACCTGCTGCAAAACATGGCGCTGAAAGAAGACAACCCGAAACTGTTCAGTGAATTTTACTTCACCTTCACGGCGAGCGACAACTACAAGGTAGTGTACTCCTGGAACGAGTTGTTCAACTCCCCTACCGGGAACAATATTTTTATTGTAACGGCCATAGACGGAGAACCACTGCAACAGATGCGAAACAGGATACTGGTAATAACGCCCACGGACTTCAAAACCGGGCGAAGGCATATCAAAGGCCTGGACAAAATAGTGGTAGGCAGAACAGCATAGAATAGGCAAATGATTACAGACAGCTACGGTCGCAGCATAAATTACCTACGGCTTGCCGTTACAGACAGGTGCAACCTGCGTTGCACCTACTGCATGCCCGCCGACGGACTGAACTGGCTGCCGCACCGTGAGTTGATGACATACGGTGAAATGCGGAGAATATGCGCATTGCTCGTGAAAATGGGCGTGGAAAAGATCCGCATCACCGGTGGCGAACCTTTTGTACGGAAAGACCTGCTGCCGTTCTTACAAGACATTTCACGCATCGGCGGACTGCGGGAGCTGACCCTTACGACCAACGGGTTGCTGACAGCGCCCTTCGTTCCGGAATTGAAAAAGATGGGAATCTCCACGGTAAATCTCAGCCTCGATACGCTCGACAGGGATCGCTTTATCCGTATATCACGGCGCGACGCGCTCGACAAAGCGCTGAAAACACTAGACGCATTGCTGACCCACCATATCGCGGTAAAGATAAATGCGGTGGTGATGGAGAACAGCAATACCGACGATATCGTTCCATTGGTGCAGCTCACCAAGACCCTTCCCGTTAGTGTACGCTTTATCGAAGAAATGCCTTTTAACGGCGGCGCCCGTGCCATCTCGCTGCGCTGGAACTACCTGCGCATACTCGCGCATATCCGGGAACATTTCCCCGGCCTTCGGAAAATCACCGACAGTCCGCATGCCACCGCCTACGGATACCATATCCCCGGTCACAAAGGAGATATCGGCGTCATTGCCGCCTATACCCGCTCGTTCTGCGGATCGTGCAACCGCATTCGCATCACACCCACCGGTATGGTAAGAACCTGCCTGTACGAAGCAGGCAGCCTCAACCTGAAGCAGGCCATGCGTGATGGCTGTACCGACGATGATCTGCAGGGATTGGTTACAGCCGCCATGCTGAAAAAACCGATAGACGGATGGCAGGCGCAGGATATGCTGGTGGCGCAAAAACTCGAACAACAGTCGATGGCAACAATAGGAGGATAACCCATGGAAATGGTAACCGTTGAGCAGGCCGAAACGATCATAACGCTTCAACACAAGCAGTTTGGAACAGAGCTGGTCTTCTCTGAAGCGGCATTGGGGCGGATATTGGCCGAAGACCTTTTTGCCGATCGCGACCTGCCACCCTTCAACCGGTCGACGGTTGACGGTATCGCCCTGTCTTTCAGCGCCTATGCGAATGGTTTACGCGCTTTTACCATTAAAGCCATCCAGGCTGCCGGTGAAACACCTCGGGCCAGCGATGCCGGCAATGAATGCATTGAAATAATGACCGGTGCCGCCCTGGACGATAGCGTGGATACGGTGATCCGCTATGAGGATATCGACATCGCCGGCAATACCGCCACCATCAGGAACACCGATGTCAAAAAAGGGCAGAACATTCACCCGCAGGGAAAAGACAAGCAACAGGGCGACACCGTTGCCACTGCCGGTTGCATCGTCACGCCCGCCCTGCTCGGCCTGGCTGCTTCCATTGGTAAAACGAAACTGCTGGTAACAAAACCGCCACGGATAGCCATTATTACGACGGGTGATGAAATGGTGCCCGCTGAAGAAACCCCCACGCCTTACCAATTGCGCCGTTCGAATGGCGCCATGATAAACGCTGTGCTGAAAACATACCACCTGCAGGCCGGCCAGCTTCACCTGGAAGACAATATCGGTCGCATGCAGAGCGAGCTGGCCCGCTGCCTGCAGGAATATGATGTATTGCTCCTAAGCGGCGGTGTTTCAATGGGCCGGTTCGATCATGTGCCACAGGTACTGGATGAGTTGGGGGTGAAAAAGCTTTTCCATAAAGTGCAGCAACGCCCCGGGAAACCATTCTGGTTCGGCGTGCACAAAAACCGGCAACTGGTTTTTGCCTTTCCCGGTAACCCGGTTTCGGTATTCCTCTGCCTGCACCGGTATTTTATTCCCTGGCTGGAAGCTTCGCTCGGGTTAAAGCCATCGCCGCCTTTGTATGCCATGCTGCAAAACGACATTTATTTTCCGCATCCCCTGCAATATTTCGTGCAGGTAAAGCTGCACCTCGACGACAGGGCGCAATGGAAGGCAACCACCGCAGATACCAATGGCTCTGGCGATTTCTCGCACCTGATATACACCGATGCCTTTATGGAATTACCGCTGGAAAAACAGGCATTTAAGCAGGGAGAGGTTTACCGGGTGTGGCGGTACGGCATTGTTTAACAGCGACGCCGTGCCGGCCCCGGGTGCCTGAATTATTGTTTACCTTTAACAAGAATAGCCTGAACAATGTCGCATTTTACGCATTTGGAAAAGAATGGTACACCTTCCATGGTGAATGTTTCCGAAAAGAAGATCACCCGCAGAACGGCAGTGGCACGGGCAGTAATAGTGCTGCCCCACCAGGTGCTCGACGCACTCCAAAAAGATGATTTCAATACCAAAAAGGGATCTGTTTTTCAAACGGCCATTATTGCGGGCATTATGGGTGCGAAGAAGACCGGTGAGCTGATACCGCTTTGTCATCCGCTGGGACTGGAAAACTGCGGAATCGATATTCAATTGAACGGCAACGGGGAAATATGTATCCGCTGCACTGCCAGCATCGAAGCGAAAACCGGTGTGGAAATGGAAGCCCTTACCGGCGCTTCTGTGGCCGCGCTCACCATCTATGATATGTGCAAGGCATTGAGCCATGATATCGTGATCAAAGAGATCAGGCTCGTGGAAAAAACCGGCGGAAAAAATGATTTCAACAAAGAATAACACAACGCTCTTAAACGGGTTGGTGCTTGCCGGCGGCAGAAGCAAACGGATGGGCAGCGCCAAAGACCTGATGCAATGGCACGGTAAAGCGCAGCGTTATTATGCAGCCGATCTGCTGAACGGTTTCTGCGCGGAAACATTTATTTCCTGTCGCCCCGAACAGGAAAAAGATATGGAGAACGGCTACAGGGCCCTGCCCGACAGTTTCCTGGATATGGGGCCGTTCGGTGGCATTCTCTCTGCCCTGCGGTCGCAAAGAAACAGGGCCTGGCTGGTGGTTGCCTGCGACCTGCCCCTGTTGAATGAAGCAACCCTTCGTTTCCTGGTGGCGAACCGGGATGAAAAAAAGATCGCCACTACTTATCAGAGCCCGCACGATGGTTTGCCCGAACCGCTGGTAACGATATGGGAGCCGGACAGCTACCCGGCGCTGCTGCATTTTTTGGGAAAGGGAAATACCTGCCCCCGAAAAGTGCTGATGAACAACGATGTGCTGGTATTGCACGCACCCCGACCCGACGCGCTGATGAATGTGAACACCCCCGAAGAAGCGGCAACAGCAAGACAACTGTTGATAAACGCACCATACCCATGAGCGATGATTTTGAACGTTACCATTGCCAGATGGCGTTGCCCGGCTTCGGTGCGCATGCCCAGCAGCTTTTGCAAAAAGCCCGGGTGCTGCTGGTGGGCGTTGGCGGACTGGGCTGTCCTGCCGCACAATACCTGGCGGCTGCCGGTATCGGCACCATCGGCATTGCAGATGATGATATGGTATCGGCAGGTAATTTACATCGCCAGTTGCTTTACACCCCCGATGACCTGGGTTTGCCGAAAGCAGCGGTGGCTGCAAAAAGACTGCAGCAGCAGAACCCATCCATAGCGCTCATTCCTTTCCAACTACGGGTTACATCGCAGAATGTGATGGAGCTGATCGCCGGTTTCGACCTGGTAATAGAAGGAACAGACAATTTTGAAACAAAGTGCCTGCTGAACGATGCCTGCGTATTGTCGGGCAAGCCCCTTGTTTATGGCGCCATCTACCAGTACGAGGGACAGGTAAGCGTTTGGAATGTGCGGCAAAGCGACGGTAGCTGGTCGGTCAACTACCGCGATGTTTTTCCCGATGCCGAAAACGCAACAGTACCGAACTGCGCAGAAGGCGGCGTTATGCCAACACTGGCGGGCATAACGGGTTGTATGCAGGCGAACGAAGCCATAAAATACCTGACGGGGTCAGCCAACCTGCTGGCGGGAAAATTGTGGATGACGAATGTACAGGATGGCAGCACCCGCATTATCGGGTTACCCAAACGATCTGCCGTAAAAATCACCGGGCTGCCGCAAACCGTTGCCACCATTGATGTCAGCGAGCTGCAAAATACCGGCCATTACGAGCTGATCGATGTGCGTAGTGAAGAAGAACATACCACCGGTAACATCGGCGGAAAGAATATCCCCCTGGATGACCTGGAAAAGAGCTGGAAGGAGATCGACAACAGGTTTCCCGTCATCTGCTATTGCAGCACGGGAAAAAGAAGCGCAGCAGCCGCGCGCCTGCTGAAAAAGAAATTCCCCGACGCCCGGATCTATTCATTGAAAAACGGTATCGGCAACGGGTGGTGACCCGGCCTACCTGGGTTGTGCTTCTATTCTTTCTATCCGCTTGTATATTTCCGGGTCGTGTTTCCTGATCCTGATCTTCACATATTTTGACGCCGGCATATTACTTTCTTTCACCACGTTATTTACCGAAACCAGCACATTGGTTTCGGGGAAATAGGTAACGGTATTCTGCTCTGGTATCTGGTAAGCGACAATGATGAACAAAGGCGCGATGCGTTCTATGCCGTCGTCGTAATTGAACAGATCTACCTTATCGCCTGCCCGGAAGCCGGCTTTCTGAATGTCTTTTTCGTTCATGAATATGACGCGCCGTTCGTTCTTGATGCCGCGGTAACGATCGTCGAGCCCGTAAATAGTGGTATTGAACTGGTCGTGCGTGCGGGTGGTGGCCATCATGTATTCATCATCGGCCAGGCGGTTGTCGGGAATTTCCGTGAGGGTAAAAGGTGCCCGGTAGTCATATTGACTGGCAAAAAGCTGCTCATCCCTCGCAGCATTGGGCAGGTAAAAGCCGCCTTTATGGCGCACCCGGGTATTGTAATCATCGAAGCCGGGAATGCATTTTTCGATATCGTCGCGCACGGCATCGTAGCTGTCGTGGTAACGTTGCCAGTTCACGACCGCGCGGCTGCCCAAAGTAGCCATGGCCAGGCGGCAAACGATCTGGGTTTCGTTGACAAGGTTATCTGATACCGGCTTCAATACTCCTTTCGACGACTGCACCACACCCATCGAATTTTCCGTGCTTACGAGCTGCAGTTCGCCGTTCACGATGTCGAAATCGGATCTCGACAAGGTAGGCAATATGATAGCCTCTTTTCCATGAACCAGGTGCCCGCGGTTCAGCTTGGTAGATACGCAAACCAGTAAGCGGAGCTTTCGCAACGCATGGGCGGTATAAGTGGTATCGGGCGTTGCCGACAGGAAATTGCCGCCCATGCAGAAGAGCAACTTTATTTTTTCCTCGTGCATCGCTTTGATGGCCCGCACCACGTCGTAGCCATGTTTGCGGGGCGGGTCGAAACCAAAAAAGCGCTGCAGCCGGTCGAGTTGCTCATCGGTCGGCTTTTCATCGATCATCATCGTGCGGTTTCCCTGCACATTGCTGTGTCCGCGCACCGGGCAAACGCCGGCTCCCTTTTTACCGATGCTTCCCTTCAGCAGCAGGATGTTCAGTATTTCCCGGATCATATCCACGCCGTTGGGTTGTTGCGTCAGGCCCATGCCCCAGCATACAATGATCCGGCTTTTGAAGGCCATCATCTGCGCGACTTCATACAGCAGGTCGGCAGACACGCCACAAGCCGCTGCCAGGTCTTCCAGGCGGTAGTTTTCGAACTGGCGGCTAAAGGCCTCGTAACCGACGGTCTTTTCTTCAATGAACTTTTTGTCAAGCACTTCGCCGGGCGATTTTCTTTCAAAATCCAGCAACAGCCATTCGATGGCCTTCAGCAAAGCCATATCGCCGTTTATTTTCACCGGCAGGTAGAGGTCGGCGAGTTTAATACCGCTGCCGATAACACCCTTTATCTCCTGCGGATTGCGGAAGCCCATCAGGCCCGCTTCGGGCAACGGATTGATGGCGATGATCCTTCCGCCGTTCTTTTTCGTTTTTTCCAGGGCGCTCATCATGCGCGGCGCATTGGTGCCGGGGTTTTGCCCGATGATGACGACCACTTCCGCCTCGTAAAAATCTTCCAGGGTCACTGTTCCCTTGCCGATGCCGATCGTGGGGCGTAATGCCGAGCCCGATGTTTCGTGGCACATATTCGAGCAATCGGGCATATTGTTGGTGCCGTATTCTTTCGCGAAGAGCTGGTAAACAAACGAGGCTTCATTGCTCGTTCTGCCGGAGGTATAAAAGGCGGCCTCGTCGGGTGATGCCAGCGCGTTCAGGTGCGCGGCGATCTTTTTAAATGCATCGTCCCAACTGATGGGCTGGTAATGTGTGCCGCCTTCGGGCAAATACACCGGGTCGGTAAGCCTGCCCATTTTGCCGATCTGGTAATCGTCGAGCTTCGACAGCTCGTACACCGAATTTTTTCGGAAGAATTCGGGCGTTACCCGCTTGGTGGTGGCTTCTTCGGCCAATGCCTTTGCGCCGTTCTCGCAATATTCGCCTATGGGCGACCGGTCGTCGTCGGGATCGGGCCAGGCGCAACTGGAGCAATCGAAGCCGCCGAACTGGTTCATGCTGAACAAAGCCCTTGTTCCCCGGAGCAGTGTTTTTTCTTCGATCAGGTCAGAAAAAGAAGCCATCACCGCCGGCACGCCCGCCGCCCACTTTTCCACATGCGTCAGCTTCAGGTTCAGCAGCCGGTACGGGTTTTCAGCATCGGGTGTCTGGCGTTCCGGGTGTTTTTTATCTTCTTCCATTTTGTCTTCTTCCATAACGATGGTTTTACTGGCAGCTAAGCTGGGGATTGGGATAATTATCGGACTGGTCTTCGTCTGTATGGTCGATGCAGGCAAAATCCTTTTCCACCAGCAGCTTCAGGTTTCCCGTCTCTCCGCTAAAGCCAACGGTATCGGTACCGGCCAGCTCGTCGATCATGGCTTTAGGCATGTTCAAAACGATCCTGTTGCCGACGAAGTCGGCTGATAACATATTGTCTGTAGTGGTCACAATTGCATACACCAGTGTTTTATGTGCAAATTCGGTATGCGCTTCCAGGCTGCCGGTTGCACCCAGCGTGGCCACCTCTGGCCTTGTCAGCCTGTACCGTACCGAATTAGCTTTGATCCTGATCTTCATACGTGGTATTTATTACGGTGTTTTCTCCCAGGTGATACATATTGAACCGGCTCTCTCTCAGGAAGCCCAGCAGGGTTATGCCCGATTCCCGCGCCAGGTCAACGGCGAGGCTCGATGGCGCGCCGATGGCGGCTACCAGCCGGATGCCTGCCATGGACGCTTTCTGCAACAGCTCGAAGCTGGCCCTTCCGCTCAGCAGCAAAACATGCCGGTTCAGCGGCAGCAAATGATCCATCAATGCCGCACCGATGAGCTTGTCGAGCGCATTGTGCCGGCCCACGTCTTCACGCAGCAACAGCAGACTGCCATCGTCCATGCTGAACAATCCCGAAGCGTGGATACCCCCTGTAGCTGAAAAATTGTTTTGCGCAGCGCGTAGCTTTTGCGGCAGTTCGTAGAGCACGCTGGCAGACAGTGCCGCCAATGGCCTGTCCATATCCCGAAACGGGCTGACCGTTTTTATCGATGCGATCGATCCTTTCCCGCAAACGCCGCAACTGGAGGTGGTATAAAAGTTCCTGTCGGCCTGCGCCAGTTGCGGCCGGTAATTTTCCATGAAGGTTACCTCCACCCTGTTTAACACTTCCTCCATACCGGCATGCTGCACGCGCTTTACCTGCCCGTAAGAAGACAGGATACCCTCCGTGAACAGGAAACCGAGCGCCAGCTCGATATCGTTTCCCGGGGTACGCATAGTAACCGAAATGTTCTTGTTGACAGGGCCTTCCGGCGCCTCATAACAGATACCGATCTCCAACGGCTCTTCCACGGAAAGCGTATCTGAAAACGTCGTTGCTTCACGGCCGTTTACTTTTGTTACAGGCATCTGCCTAACGGAAACCGGTTCCGGGATATTAACTGTCATACGGTATTGAAACGATCCATGAATTTACTGAAAATAGAGACCTATGCGTGCGCCGATATCCATTCTTCACCGTCTTCGAAGACTTCCTTTTTCCAGATCGGGACTGTTTTTTTCAGGGTATCGATGGCATAGCGGCAGGCCTCGAACGCGGCTTCCCGGTGTGGAGATCCTGCCACGACCACTACGGCGATATCGCCCGGGTACAAAATACCGGTGCGGTGATGTATGCGCATTTGCTTGGCGCCGCATGCCTGTATGGCTGCTTCCGCTATTTTCTTCATTTCTTTCAATGCCATCGACGGATAACATTCGTATTCCAGGCGAAGCACTTTTTTCCCTTTCGTCTCACTCCTGACGGCGCCGATAAAAACAGCCAGCCCGCCGCACGCACCGTCTGTCAGTCCTTCCGTGCAGGAGGCTGCGCTCAACAATTCTTCTGTGATTTTTACATCGATCATGGGATACGATTAGCCGCCGCTCACCGGCGGAATGACCGCAATTTCATCTTGTGCGCGAAACACCAGGCTGTCGTCGGCATATTCATTGTTTACGGCCACCATATACGACCGCAGCTTTTTTATTTCGGGATAGTCCGATTCCAGCCGGTTCTTCAGCGCGGCTACGGTAGCGCCCTCGGGCAGCTCCATTTTTTTGGAAGCGCCGTTGAACAATTCTCTGACGATGCCGAAAGCCAGTATGGTCGTATTCATTTCCGGGCCGTTTTACAATACAGCAGGCAGGTGTTTAAATAATACTTCGATGCCTGCAAAAAAAACCAGCACCGCCGTTACCCGGCGAATGACGATCGGGTTGAAACGGATCGCCATCCGGGAACCTGCTTGTCCGCCGGCAAAAACCGCCAGGCAAAGCAACAGCACCCGGGTAAGGTTTACATTATCGGGCTGGCTGGTCAACTGCCCGGCAATCCCCGACATGGAATTGACCAGGATAAAGACACTGGCGGCAGCAGCTATTTTCTTTGGCAGGTCCCATTTCATCAGGTTCAGTATCGGGGAAAGAAATATTCCGCCGCCGATGCCCACCATGCCCGACAAAAAGCCGATAGCGCCGCCCAGGGCGCCGTTACCGGCGAGTGTATTTTTTCCCGGCTGCTTTACTTCCTCCACAGTGGCGGGATCGGTTTTTATCCAAAGCAGCAGGGCGGCCGCGACCAGGCTGCAACCAAGCACAATGAAGAAGGTTTCCTGGCTGATGCGCATAATAGCGCCGAGATAAGCCATAGGCACGCTGATCAACACCAGCGGCAAAATCTTTTTCCAGTTCACTTGGCTATTCCTTACATAGATATAGACGCCGCCGGTAACGACAATGACATTACAGATCAGGGCGATCAGCCGCAATTCTTTAAAAGGAATGGGATACAGGGCGAGCACGGCCAGGTAGCTGGATCCGCCACCGAAACCGACAGACGCATATACAAAAGCGATAACCGCGAAAAAGACCAGTAACTCCCAGTGCTGCATAGGAGCTCTAAATTAAGCCTAATTTATAATTTTGTAATCTTAATATTAGTGATATATACCCCCAAGTGCTTGCTGCTGTGGCCGGTAATATTTTCAAAGTAAAACGAGGTAAGCCCCGCACCATCGGGTAGTTCGTTAAATCCCGGCAGGGGCTTGCCGTACTTGTCCAAAGCCATTATTTCTTTCCCATCTATAAAAGCGCTTAATTTTTTTTTCGCTTTGATGATGGCAAAATGTACGCTGCTTTTTTTATTGCTGAAATCGTTGTTGTATTGCATTACATCGGCATATCTGGCAGCTTGGGGCATCCCTGTATAAGTAGCTTTAAGACGAGTGTATCCTGTGGGATTTTGGCTGAACTTTTCGTTACCGGACTTAGCGTCTAAGTCGATAAAAATTTGCCTGGGTGCATCTTTATAATCTCCGTCGGGCCGTAGTATTTTGTTATGTATGCGCAATAAAAAAGCGCCGCCGGTGTTTTCAGTAAAATCCTTATCGGTAGCTGCATCAAATTCCATTTTAAAATTTTCCGGCAGCGATTTATTGCTATCATCAGGCATCAATTTGTGTTGTCCTACTTTTACCCAATTGCCTGTTTCCCCTTTTGGAGTGCTGATTACCGAAGGCTCACCCACATTGGGTGTATACCAGCCCCTGGGTTTCTCACCTGCATTATTGCCTGAAAAATCATCAAAAAAATATACATTGGCGGGAAGGTTTTTGTTAATGGCTGGTTTGCTTTCTATTTGCTTTTTATAAGAAGCTAAATATGTTCTTTGGATGTCTTCATTTAAAATAGTGTAGGGCATGTTCTTTACATTCTCCGGCTGAAAAAAACAGTCAAACACATAGTCAAAGTTGAAATGAGTGGTCATGCTGCGGTGTATTTCCCTTTCGTAAGGATTGTACTGAATATCAGCAGGTTTCCAACTGATGCAAATCCATAATGGTTTGTCTTGTTTGCTTTTTTGCAGCACATTGCCCTCATAAGTATAAATTCCGATGGTATTGTAGTTCAACCTTTTTGCATCTTCGTTATCAAAAATATCGTCACCGTTGAAAATGTCTGCCATGTCAATGTTTTCGTTTCTCATTTCAGCAGGGATATTAAGGTCATTACGGTATTTATCCCGAAGTTTTTTCAAGTTAGATTTCACCCTGTTTTCGGCCAGATGTTTCTCGTTGGGGATAATATTTTCGAACCGTTGCTT
Organism: Flavihumibacter sp.; assembly: GCA_039811405.1. Classification (GTDB taxonomy): domain Bacteria; phylum Bacteroidota; class Bacteroidia; order Chitinophagales; family Chitinophagaceae; genus Flavihumibacter. The sequence continues at coordinate 25,960 of JBDHYM010000011.1, forward strand.
TTGTGCAGGTATGGCCTGTTCTATCATATCCAACACTTCCCCCCGGGTAAGCTGACGGATGGGCAATTTGTTATTGGGCGCCAGGTAAACGGCTACCCTTGGTTGACAACCGTCGCCGCTACATCCATAGTATTTAATGATGTATTTACCTATTTGCGGGTGTGCTTCCAGTTTAAGTTGTCTTAAAAATTGATTCCACCGTTTACTTCCTGCAAATGCTTTTTCAATGTCTGGTGAAAGCCATGTAAACACAGCTCTGCCGGGAATGGTAAGCATATCAACAGGCTCGGCATCTATAATATTGTTAGTAATTATAAAAATCCCATTTTCAGAATGGGGTTGTCTTACTACTTTGTATCCTGCCTTATCCCACATAGCACGCCACATCGCCGCATTAATGCCCGTTCCATAAGGCTGCACTTCGTCTTTTTTGTTGGGTTCGGCTATGGCATAGGAAAAGTCCAATGCCCCGACGGGGATATAACTTTTCTGCAACCATTGGGCAAAAAGCTCAGGGTGTTTTAGCTGTGCCGGCGTGAAGGTTCTCGGGTAAGTGGCCGGTTTCAGCTTAGGGATGCCGTTCCAGGTAAAGACACTATCCTCCAACTGCTCATCTTTGCTGCGTTGTGCGAAGCTGCTTACTACTGCAAACATCAGGCAAATGATGGTTGTTGCTTTTTTGATTTGCATAACGATTTTTCAATTCTTTTGTAACAAGCACTGCCACCGATAGAAACCAAAAAACAACTTCTTCATCCCTATCGTTTTATAATTTGTCAAATACTCCGGTCCCGCCTACCGTAGTGTGGCCGCTAACCAGGCTTATTTTTGCTCCCAGTCCTGCAGAAGTACCTCCTGAAGAAATGTCTTCTGAAGAACCGCTTCCTTTAGTTCCGTCCAGCTCCACGCCGGCCTCCACCCCACCGCCAACAATAAAATCTTTTATTCCCGATCCGTCTATTTCAACGCCCACCGTTGCTCCAACAGATACTCCCGCTTTTACGGGCCCCACAGACGTGTCTTTTATGCCTTTTGAAATACCCACTTCAATGGTGCTACCAACAAACTGTTCCCTAAAGGTTTTTCCCTTGTCAGCATCCATAGTGACAGACATCTTCAAAAACTCACACTCAAATTCACCTTTCAATATGCTGCAGTTAGAAGTAATTTTGCTGCAGGGTAGTTTGATCTCACTTTTGTATTTGCAGGCTATATCATCAAATTTTTGCAAGCCCACTTTATTGGGCTGCCGGGACGGGTCGCATGCATATTCGGTGATGGATATAAAAGCGTATGGCGCGGCGGCACCCAGGTATCTCAGCCATTGTATCTGTGCGCCCAATTTCGCCGCTTCGTATGCTTCAGGAAAGTCGGTGTACATGCGCCAATGAGTAGATTGGTTGAGATAGTCTTTTTCTATTTGCAGGTATTCTCTAAAAAATATTTCTAACTGGCTGTTGTATGCTTTCAAATAGGCATCGCTGGCTTCACGATATTTCGGGCAAAAACTGGCATTGGGTTTTCCTTCGCCGGTTTGATCCAGGTCTTCCTTTCTCAGCTTGGCCATTTTTTCTTCGTAGCGGCGCCGGAGTTCGTTTCCTGCTCCTTCCGCAAATGCTTTCAGTTTTGCCGCATGGTCATTTATCTTTCTGACGTAAGTATTGGTTACTTCATTCAGTTGTCTTTCTGCCCGTTTTGCATAGATAGGTGCGGCCATAAGATTTCCCGGTGACCTCCCTTCTTTCTGAGATGCCTGTGCTAAAGCGATGTTTTCCTGCTGTTGCCGGACTATGAATTTCTCAGCCCCTCTGGCAGCCTGCTCTTTAGCCGCTTCCAATTGGGTAATTTGCTGGTTTATCAGGCTCCGAAACTCAACCCACTCCAAACCCAGCGTTACACATTCCATCACCGATGTAGGAAAGGGCGGTGGATTGAAGCCCCCAAGGTTCATAGGATCGTTTTTCATATTCTGCGGGAAACGATCATCTTTAGGGTTAGGCTTCTCGCCTAATTTTTTAAGTTTGGCCTCTTTATCCGGCGTATGGCCTCTTTGCATAGAACGTTTGATGGCAACAATGGCAACGGGGATATTTCCTTTAGTTTCCTCTATCAGGCATTTGGTAAAATTAGCCTGTGAATGATTGTTGTATAATACAATGGTTTCATTGATGTACTTTTCGGCTTTGGGCATCTCGCCCAACTGAAACCAGGCCTGTCCCAGGTTATTGAGTACCGTATTGTTTTTCGGGAATTTTAAATTGATATCATCTAAAACCGGAATCGCCAGATGTGCCGCACCTAACATGGTAAGCATAGCCGCATAGCTGTTGAGATTATTGCTATTGGCAGCATCCTGCTCGCAGGCTTTTGCCATTATATAAAAGGCTATTTCAGGATGACCCGTCACCCATAAACCCATGGCAGCATTACCGAGGTAATCTGGCGAAGAATTCTTTTTCTTAAATTCATTAAGAATTTCACCGGCCTTTGCTTTCAAAGCAGCATTCAACAAGGGCCATATTTTTTTGTTTGTAGCAACAATGTAATTCGGCATTTGTCCTGCGTCAATGGCTTTAGGGATTTGTGATATACGTGAGGCATCCCGCTTTGGAATTAGCCGGTTTTCATCTTCCCACGCTTCCGCCAGTTGCTTATCGGAAACTTTGGGCAGGTTCTTAAAATCAGGCATTTTAATTCCAAGGCTGTCCATCATTCTTTTGTCCTCTTCGCTCAGTTCACCCATCATATCTTGCGCTTCCTTCATCATTTCTTCCATCTCCTTTTGTGTGGGCGGTTTTTCCTTTGTAGTCTTAGGCTTGGTTTGGGCCAATGATGAAAAGGAAATGGTGCTGGCAATGAGTATGATTCCTAGCTGCTTCATAGGTATTATTATTTACTGTAAAACGGATTCCCTCCCACCAAAACCAGCTCGCTTGTGGCCGTTACTTTGTTATTGAATACACCGCTGAATGATTTGGTTATTTTTCGTCCATCGGAATAATTTAGTATCAGTGTGAAATTTTTAATTTCATAACTACCATTACCCGGCGCTCTTTCGGGGTATTGATCGGGCATTGTAAAATTCAACACAAAGGCGCCTTTGTCAACAAATTTTCCATCTGCAGAAAATTCAATCATCGGCTGCGCATCATTGGCGCCATAAGGATAATTACCGCTTGCTGACCAACCGGGAATACCATTTACATATTCACCTGAAAGTTTAACAGCATCCACCGAAGCGAGTTTATACAAATGATTGGCGTAACCCGCAATTTCCATTTCGGTATCGCTGATTCCTTTTACGTTGAGTGTTTCGTACTGGTTGGAAAAGCTTCCGGTACTACTATTCATTGAAAAAATTCCCCAGGTGCCGCCAGTCTGGTTTGCACCAAAGTTCAAAAACCCTTCTGTTGGAAGCTGGTTAAAATAGCTGCCGTTGGGTAACACCACCATCCATCGCAGATTAGACCAACTGCCCGTGGAGCCGGTTTTCTGACCCATCCATATCTCGAATGCCACTTTACCTGGCTGGTTCGGATCCGTTCCATTCTCATCTGCTTTGGTACAGGAAAAGGCTGTAACTACCATCGTCAGCAAAAAAAGACACTTCTTCATAAAATATAATTTTAAATAATTGCTGTGAAATTGTTTATGCAAAAATGATACGCCTGACCGTGTACTACAATCCCGGAAAAAATGTAATTTTTAAGCAAAGAAAATCACGTGAAAGGGGGAGATAATAAAACAACAGACTAATATTAATTTGCAATATGAAAAGAAGGCTTTTGATTCTTATAGGTTGTATAAGTGCTGTGTATGTCCAGGCCCAGACTATAACAGACAGTTTACAGAAAGCCTTACTAACAGCGGAAGACAATGAAGACAAACTCTTATTGCTGATTAAAACGGGGCAGGAATATGAAAATTCAGATTTGGAAAAATCGAAGTCCTATTATTGGGAGGCAAGAAGTTTAGGCAAGAAAATCAATTACCCCTTAACGGAGGTAAAGTTCATCAGCAATTACACTTTTGCGCTCAATATGCAGGGGAAGTACGATTCTTCTCTGTACTGGAACCTTCAGGGAATTGAGGAAGCCAAAAAGCTGAACGATGACGAACAACTGGCAAAAGCTTATTTCAATACAGGCACCTCCTATCAATATTTGGCATATTACCCATCAGCAGTCGAACACTACCAAAAAGGATTAGCTTTTTTTGAGAAGCTGGGTAATGAACAATTTATGGCTCAGGCCAACGATATCTTGCAAACGCTTTACACATCAATGAAACAATATGATAAAGCCATCATGCACGGGAAATACGCTATTGCTGCATCTAGACATCTTGATCAGCCAAAATTACTGGCTTATTCCCTTCTCAACTTGGGAGTGGCTTATCAATATCAACACAAAAGCGATACGGCTTACATCTATTTTAAAGAGGCGGAACAAATCGCCAAACAAATAAATGATGAAGTAACATTGACATCGATAGAAATAAACCTGGGCAATATGGCTCTATGGCAAAAGCAACTGAATGTAAGCAAATCATACAATGAACTGGCATTGGCAAGGGCAAAAAAAAACGGATTAAAAGAGTCTGAATGCATAGCAACAAGAGGCATATCCAATTATTACCTGTATTCCGGAGAATATGAAAATGCGCTAAAGTACGCAGAATCTGCACTGGCGATTGCTGAGCAATACGGCCTGAGATCGGAGAAAGTAATATTGCTGAATCATTTATATACATTGGCGCATCTCAACAAAAACCCCTGGCAAGCAAGGGCATATTCGAATGAAGCAGGAAAATTAGAAGACGAGCTACTGTCCGATGAAATACTAAAACACACTATACAAATAGAAAAAAAATTCGAACTCGACAAAAAGAATACCCAACTCAGGCTTCAGGAAGAAACAATCCAGCATAAAAACCTGCTGAACTGGTTATTGATTGGTGGTTTAATTTCACTTCTTATTATGGTCGTTTTAGGGTATCGGAATTACAGTAATCGGAAAAAAATACAGGAACAACGAATTAAAGAGTTTGAAACCGAAAAACAATTGCTCGCTACACAGTCTCTTTTAAAAGGCCAGGAAGATGAACGCAGTCGCATTGCAAAAGACTTACACGATGGACTGGGCGGCCTTCTAAGTGGCGTAAAATTACAACTGGGAGCTATGAAAGGAAATTTGTTTTTAACCGAAGAAAACGGAATGGCATTCAACAGGGTTTTGAATAACCTGGAAGAATCGATTTCGGAAATGCGCCGGGTGGCACACAATATGATGCCGGAAACCTTGCTAAAGTTTGGACTGGAACAAGCATTGACGGATTACAGCAACGGATTGTCTCATCAACAAAAATTCACCATTCAATGTGCATTTTTGGGAATGGAAAAGCGATTGCACAATTCCATTGAAGTAATTATTTACCGGGTTGTACAGGAACTTATCACCAATGCCGTGAAGCACAGTGAAGCGAGTTCAATCCTCGTACAGCTGATGCGCCCCGACGAAGCACATCTCAACATTACGGTGGAAGACAACGGCAAAGGGTTTGACCTCCAGGAAGTGAAGGAAAATTCGGCCGGCTTGCGTAATATCGCTTCTCGGGTAAAATACCTGAATGGCAAAATGGATATACAGTCGGCGCCGGGAACCGGAACTTCTGTATATATTGAATGTGAAATAAAGCCGCATGGATAAAATAAAAGTGATTGTTGTAGATGATCATCCGGTGGTGATAGAAGGCATGCGGGCAATGCTTTTGCAAATTCCCTATGTAGTGTTATCTGCTACCGCCGGCAATGCTTTTACGGCTTTGGAGCAAGTGCAGGAACAAGTGCCGGACCTGGTCATTACCGATATCAATATGCCCGAAATCAGCGGCATAGAATTTACTGCCAGGCTAAAAAAAGAGTACCCTGCAATTAAAGTTATCGGGATGAGCACCTTTAGCGAGCGTAGTTATATCTCCCAAATGATACAAAGCGGCGCAGATGGTTTTTTGGTAAAAAGTGCCTCGAAAGAAGAAATTGAAGCCGCAATAATATCCGTAACGGATGGAAAAATGTACCTGAGTCCGGATGCCGGCATGAGCCATTCCGAACAGAAAGCATTGAAAAACCAGCCCACTTTAACCCGTCGTGAAAAGGAAGTACTGCTTTTGATTGCCGACGGCCTGACCAACCCGCAAATTGCAGAAAAACTGTTCATCAGCCTGAATACGGTGGACTCTCATCGCAAAAACCTGCTCATGAAATTCGAGGTCTCCAATACAGCGCTGCTGGTAAGAAGCGCCATGAAATTGGGGATATTATAGGTACGCCCATCTCACCGCTATGATATCTTTTGCATCCTGCTCAAAAGTTTCAGGGGTTTTCCTTCGCCATATATTTCATAATACAGGTTGATACCATTTGCTTCTTTATAGCCGCTTTCTGTAGGTTACGTCTTAATATTTTAGAGCTTCCTCTACATCGTATTTCATTCCCTGGTAACCAAGTATCTTGCGCATCAATCCCATCTGTCCGCACAAATAATCTTCCCTGCCTATGCTCATACCTGCAAAGTTCAATACATTTTCTTCAAAAAAAAGCACATCCATTCCAATTGGAAACTTCTTTTCCAATTGGGCATCAGTCGCTTCCAGCAATTTCTGATATACCAAAGGAGAAATCTTGTGAAAACTTTCTTTTAACTGCTGCAAAGTAGGATAGCGAAAGCTTTCATCCAATGCTTTTGCCTGGAAGAATAGTGCGCTATATGGGTCTTCTTCCCGAATACCGAGTACCCATCCTAAACTATAACGGGTATTCACAAAATTCCCCGCCATCCACACAACGTGATTAGTATTTCCATCAACCCGTTTCAGCGCATTCTGTTCTGAAATACCATCCAGCACATTTAAAAAAGCTTGTGAATGCCAGCGATAAGCCGGGATAGCAATATTTAATTGCTTTGATACAGGAGTGTCCATATCATCTAATTGTATAGTTAAAAATATTCCGGGTCGCTAACCCGTCAAGGAAAATATGCGCTGTCTGGATAGATTTTCCCCTATTATTATCACTTGTTAAGTTCTACATATTCTTTGAAACGCTGCAAAACAGACTGGCAAAACGCCTGCTGCAGGCTGACGGGCACCAACTTTTCCGGCTCAAAACTTTCGCGCACAATGGTACTCTGATCAATCTGCTGAAACTCAATTACAGATTTTCTTCCATCATCCAGGGTATATGCTATCGATTCGTAAGGAATGATCCTGTCGTATATACCCGCATGATCAAACCCTTCTTTACCATCTTTTGTTTGCATTTTAAAACAAAACTGCCCCCCTGCCCTCACATCATTAATAACTTCCGGGCAATGCCAGTTGGCAAAAGGAATATTCCATTGCTTAATCTCCTGTGGGGTGACCCAGGCTTTCCAGACCGTTTCAAGCGGCTTTTGTACCAATATGTTTACCACTACTCTTTCCGTTTCCATGTCAGCCTATTTCATGGAATGTAATCCTATCGTATTTCCTTCGGTGTCCGCTACAATAGAGCAAAAGCCAAACTCGCCAATCGACATCTTGGGCTGGAGCACTTTGCCACCTGCGGCGTGTACCCTGCTTTCCTCAACAGCGCAATCTTCACACATGAAATAGAGTACCACATTGCCGCCGCCTGCTTTCGTATCTTTCATCTTTACCAGCGCTCCGGGTGTCCCGTAGCCGTCCATATCACCGGGAAATGACTTCATCTGCATACCCTGGTCAGTGGGGTCCGACATCAACTCCAGCTTTGTTTTAAGCACCGATTCATAAAAGCGGGTGGCTCTGTCCATATCATCTACATAGATTTCAAACCATCCTACCGGATTTCCTTTTTTGTTTTCCATCTTTCAATCTTTAGACGTGAAAAAATACTGCATGCATACAAGCTCTTTCTCAAAAATAGTGCAGCAATGGGCCAGCTTCTCTTGCCATTTGACAAGTATTGGCCGCCCAGGCTGGCAAAACAAGCATACTTGCCATATGGCAAGATGCAGGACTTATGCCAGTTCCTGCAGGTGTTGCAGTACTTCAACAAGCTGACCCTCTGTATTGGATGCTATATTATCTTCTGCTGAAATTTTCCCTTTAACGCCGCTGACCAAGAGACATGTTTTATCGATGAATAAAGCGCCCAGCGTTTTCATGATCAGCTTTATTTCTTCAAATGATCTTCTGCCATCGGCAGACGCTACGATTATAGCCAGTGGTTTTTCGGAAAAAATGGTTGTAGCCACGCACCACTCCAGTAAATTTTTCAAACCGGCGGGGATACTGAAAACATATTCAGGGCTGGAAATCAGAACCGCATCTGCCTGCTCTATCTTTTT
>JBDHYM010000012.1:0-33168 GCA_039811405.1 Flavihumibacter sp.
GAATGGGCAGCGCCAGCAGGGCTACATCGTCGGCAGTATCATAGGCCGTAACAGTGACCGATTCGGCAATGACCTCTTCATGGAAGGCATTGAGGTAAGGAACCGACAGCCAGTCGGCCAGCAGGTTGGGCTGTTGGGTAACCGGCTGGCTGATGGTATCGGACTGGAATTTCTGGCCTGCTTCAACAATACGGCCAATACCATCGTATTTGGTATAGCTGTATTTGCGGGTCTGCGCCTGCAGGGCATTTTGGGAAACCGACAACCGGCCGAGGCGATCGTACCAGAAGCCGGACAGTCCGCCATCGGGACTATACTGGCTTACGACCTGGTTAAGGCTGTTGTACCGGTATAAGGTAATGAGGCCGTGTTCCGGCGCCAGGAATTCACCGTTACGTCTTTTTGTTTTTACGGAAGCAAGCCAGGCGCTGTCGCGGTTGGGCCTTACTCCTTCCGGAGGGATCGTTTTTACCAGGTTACCAGCCAGGTCATAGTAATACAGGGTGTAGTGGTATTCATTCACTTTTCGGGTTACAGCCAGTGACTCACCGTTTGCCGACGAAATGCAGGCGGCCTGGTAGCGCTGGTTGAAATTGCCCAAAAGCGAATCCCTCATTCTGCTCAGCAGGTAGGTAGCGGCTGCTCCCGCCATGGCTGCAGTATCGGCGCAAAGGGAATAATCAGCCAGCAGCGAATCGGGAACGGAAAGTGATTTACCACACATCACAGGGCCCGATGCAATGCTGCAGGAACCGTTCTCGCAGCTCTTGAAGAAGCTCATGGGAAACAGCAGGTTCTCCGGTGAATCAAACCGATCGGAAAGCGAAGCCAACACCACCGTATCCAGGGTAGCGGCCAACAGAATAGTATCAATGGATTTGGTCACAAACCCGATCGTGGTATCTCTGCTGCCGCAGAGCCCGTTTAGTGCGCTGTCCAGGTGTGCCGTTACAATATCACTTGCTCTCAATGCAGAGAGCGAATATTTACCTGAACTGAATTCGGCGGCTATGGACAAACCATAACCAGGCGAAAACGGGTTTCCTCCTGCCGGCCAGTGGGCGGCACTCAAAGAGTCGATTCGCCTGTTTGACAGATCGAAGGTTTTTGCGATAGAATAATTTCCGGTCTTTTTTACAACAGATTGCGTTCCGGCCGAGTCTGACACATTGATCAATACGGAAGTATCATCAATGGATTGCATGTTAAGATTGTATGCATTGTCAACGCCCCAATAAGATATAGACCCATTAACAGTTATCACGTTATGAGAAACGGTTTGATGCTGAGTGTCCATTTCGACAGCGTATATATGAACGGCGTTTTCAGAAGCATCTGCATTGAGCGAAAGGATCCCGCCTTCCTGCTTTTGAAAAAAGGTGAATTTTCCCGGCTCATAATTGTCCAGTGAAACGGGGAGTGAAAAAGTGGAAATTTTTGTATTAGCTACATTAACAAAATAACCAATGCAATACAAAGAATCGTTTGTACTAACCAGGTTACCTGGGATAATAGCATGATTGAATAATGTATAACCATCGGGCAGGGAATATTTTCTAATGGTTAATTTTGACCCGTCGCTGCTAAGCTTTGCCAGTGGAAGAAATAGCCGAAACATGGGGGCTGCCGGTCCGGAGCTTCCCAGTATATATATGTTGCCGTCCCTGGCTTGCCGGATGCTGCGCACGGAAAAATTGCCTGGCATCTGCTTCGCCCACTGAATATTTCCATCAGCGGAAATTTTCCTGATAATATGGTACCCGCTTGTGTCGGCATCGGTAGTGATAAAGCCGCCATCCCGGGTTTGAATGGTAGTTGTATACGAGGTGGGAGACTGAATATGCCAAACAGGTTTCCCGCGATCGTCCAGCCTAAGAAGCGTTGTATTGGTTTCATCTGGTCCGGAGTGTAAATAGTGTTCAATCAAACTACCCCTGTCGAGCGTTGGAAGAGACATGCCGGGATATAATAATACGGCACTATCTAACCCATTGTAGAATGACAGGTGCCTGGCTGATTTTTCGTTCAAAATACATTCGTCACAATAATCTGCACGCTCGCCCGTAGCGGCAAAGTACATCGAATCTATTTGTTCAATGGTATAATCGTAATAGGAGAATTTGAACCGGCTGTTATAAAACTCCGTCAAGGCAGTTTTGCAGTCCGGTTGAGGCAGCAGCAATCCCGGGTCAGGCCGCTGCACGTTCCAGTGCTTACTGAAGTCTTCATGGAGTACGAGGTTTTCATTTTTCCCATACAACTTGAACCAGTCTATTTCCAGGTTGGTCACATTGGTTCCGCGTATGTCGAATCCAAACAGCCCGTCGACGGTTCGGGCAGCGTCCCTGCCTTCCAGGGAAACCATCGTTCCGTCGAGGTACACCCGGTAAGAATAGGGTGTCAGCGAAAATTTGACTGTATGCCAGCCGCTGAGATCGGCATTTCCGAGAAAGACCGACCGGGTGGTATCTCCCCGGTACAGGTAATAGCCGCTGTCGGCGCCGGGCACAAAAACGGCGGTATAGTATTCGGGGGTGCCGGCGCCGTGCTCGTTCATTAAGGCACTGAATTCCAGGTTGCCGCCACTGGGATTCCGAAGCCTGACCTCATAGCTGAAGGTATTGTCGACCGCAATGGCGCGTTGGGAAGAATAGCTGATGCTTCCCTCCTGGCCGGCCTTGTCCCTGTGCGACATATGCAGTTTACCGTTGCTGATGATCGCCGAATCGGAAAATTCGTCGTAGGTATACATATAGGTGAAGGGATCTATGCCCTCCACCCGGTAGTTGCTTCCACTCCAATAGCTGTCCCCACCCCAGCCATGGTTGACATAGTAGTCCGACTTTGCATTATAGTCGAATTTGAAGTCGGTGATCAACTGCCGCCACCATCTTGCGTTGGCATCATCGACGGTGACAATGCTGACCGGGCTGGCGGGCGCATGCTGACAGGAGTCCAGGAATTGCAGGTAGTCATAAGCGGTGCTGGAAAAACCGAGCTTCTGGTTCAGGTACGACGCAAACAGCCGGTTCTTTCTTTGCTGTGCCGTGTCGGCTTCAATTTCAGCAGGCTCCACACCCGGGAACCGGCTGCTGAATTCGTTTTTGTAGTCTTCTATTATTGCACAGGGAACACAAGCGCCCGACACCTCGCACTGGAACAATACGGGAAGTTTTACCGGGCGCCCCGTTGCGATGCAGGCAGCATTGGCGGCGCAAAGATTACGCAGCTTCGTCAAATCGGCTTCCGTTACCCGTACGCGGAAGCGAACATACAGGTAGCTGCTGAAATCGGGATAAGTACCGCCCTGGTCCTGGAAGTCGCGGTAATACAGGTTTATCTTCTCGCATTCACAGTCACGGGGTTTTGTAACAACCGGCAGATCTGCCACAATGGTGGGATTATCATAGGGCCGCGGCTGGGTGATCAGGTAGCTGTTGCAATACTGGTCGGTGGGCCTTCCGGTAGAATCATTGTAAAACCGGATCACCTCGTCGAAGCTTTTGAACCTCGATCCGGCCATTTTTGCCGGCGCCACGCTGCTGCTGCCGGCGGGGTGGTTGTTGTCGGAGCCATTTACGCACACTTCTACCAGGTACCGCAAAATAATGCTGGAGTCTGCACTGGTGTAGGTATTGCATCCCGACTGAAGCTGCTTCCACCATTGGGTGGCGTATTGCGTACAGTTATTGAGGTAAACGGCAGTCACCATGCCCCGGGCAGCCGTTGAATCGGCAGAAAAATCTTCGGGATCGCCGCTCAACCCGCTTCCTGCCAGGGGATTGGAAGTGTTGGGAAAAACAGGGTCCAGCACCGCTTCTGAATAGGGAGAAGGCGTGGCATGGCTGCGCACGTAATTGTTTACCCAGTTGTCTTTTATCGACAGGTATTGTTCACGGAATATGACCCAGGCAAGGTCCAGTTCTTCTTCGCAGAGTGAATCGGGGTTCATGGCGGCCGCAGGATTGTTCCATCGCATGATGCAGGAAAGATTTGCGTCGCCGGTACATTTCACGGCAATCGTTGCTAGTCCCCATAAGCTCAGGTACCCCGGTGTGCCAAGCCCGGAAATGTCTTTATAATGGAACAGCTTGTCTTCAAGGTAATTCCGGGCGGTTGTTTCGTCAGACGGAGAAACGGTATGCAGGTGCTGCAAAAGGCTGTCTGCCGTTCCCAGCGTGAACCGGCTCGCCGGCAACTGGCTGAGGTTATGAGTAGGATTGAGATATCCCTTCGTAACGGCTTCCGCATATGTTTCCACTGCCCTGAATGCAGCATTGTAATGCTGGCTCGACCCCAACTGTTCGTATTGCTGCAGTATTCCGTATTCGGGGTGAAACGGTAAAAGCGACAACGCCCAGGAAGGTTTAAACTGTGCAATAAAATCTTCCCTGCTCAGTTGAGACGGCAGTGAAGCAATTCCTGCCGTATTCAGCACAGTATCGGGCAACCCCAGCTCATTTGTATAAGGTGCCGGAGGTTGCTGGTAATACTGGACCAACGATTCCTCAAACTGTCCGAAGATGGACAGGCCGGTTTCAGGAACAGGCCATTGCCCGTATTGCCCCGTTACGGGGAACATATCAGATATCATCTGGTCGCGGTAAAAGGCATTCTCATCCAGCACCTGTTGTGCCTGCTCGCATTCAACACCGCCTTTGATCCTGGTCAATTCTTCCTGGAACAGGCTGTCGTAGGCCCGGCACAGGTTGTACTGCATGTATACGGAGTCGCGAAGCAGGTTCATGGCGGCTTCGCTTACACGCAGCTCCTTGGTAATGGTATATGCACCTTCTGCCAGGTATTGGGAAAAGCTGGTATCGATGGGAACAGCGACTGCGCAGGAAGTATCGATCTCATACAGATTAAAATTGGATAATGTTATCAGCTTGGGCGTGCCGCCGAATTGAACATTGTTACAATCATCTGATATGCTTATCACCAGGTCATACTTGCACTGGTAGCAGATATTCCTGTTTGCGCAATCCGCCAGTGAAACAGCCGCAGGCCGCATACTGTAATGGAACAAGAGCGTGTCGGCTTTGGGCATCAGGATGGTTTTGGTGGAAACCGACCGATCGTCCCGGATCGCATTATTCGCTTTTGTAAGCAAAGAGTCGGTTTGCACCGAGTCGCGATAGGATGGCAATTGCTGCAGGTTGGCCGGCGCGCTTCCTGCCAGCGCGGTTGCGACCGTTCTTCCGTCCATATCCATATAGCTGACGCTGTATTGGCCGTTTGCATCGCGCACCATCTGCTTTTGATAATGGCTGGCATCGCCGGCCTCGGTACCAAACAACGCATCCAGGTCATTTTGCTCGGGGCTGGCATAATAAAACCTGGTTTCTTTACCGCCTCCCATTCTAAACACCTCTCCTACGCCCGATTGCCGGGCCAGCCGCCCGGAATTGTCGGGCGTGTACCTCGTTTCCGAAAACACGAAACCTTTGGCGTCGGGGATGTATTGGTGCATGCCCTGGTTCTTTTGGGGATTCAGGGGCGAATAATACTGGCTTGCCCCCGACATGCTGCTCATGGTATCTGCGCCGCGGTCGCAGTCAGGCAGCCCGTCGCCGGTCGGGTCATAGAAATCGACGTTATAAGCTGCATTTCCATGGGCAACATTAAACCCGGGATGGTATTGAAGCAGGTTGTTCAGGCTCGGCGCCGGAAGCACCTGTATGGCAGGGGCGCCCTGCTGGTCGTAAAAAGTTTCAGCCACAATGGCTTTCCGGGTACTGTTGTTACGGGTCACCGTTTGCCGGCTGTTCAACGCGCCGTCGTAATACTGGACAACTGTTTTTCTCTTATTGTTTTCAGCAAAATCGGTTACTGCCTGCCAATTCAGGTTTTGCGCATGCCCGTCAAAGGCATATTGCCCCAATCCACTGCCACCGAAATGTGAGCTCCAGACCGTATGGATCAGCTCGCCATCGTCGCCCGTCTGTATTCCCCGTACCCGGTAAAAAACACGCCCGGGGCCTTCGTATAACAAAGGTATTAAGCAGGTATCGGCGTTTACGGTGACCCTGGTGGCATTGTTCCTGAACAACAGATCGGCATTCAACTGGCCGGCAATATTGTATCGCCCTGCATCGATGGCCGACTGATCTGCAAAGGTCCATTCAACCTCGTATTCCCTGCAACCCACGATCGAACCCCACGATACCAGCAGCTCGCCATCGGAGGAAAGGCGGCTGGTGCTGGTAGTTAAGGCAGTAATGCCATTGGCGGTACAGTTCATGGTTTCACCCGAAACCGGGTTCAGCACAAAATCACGGTCTATTACCAATTGGGTTTTCAGTTGCAATGCCGGTATGAACGACGCAGCGACACCCGGTGAACCCGACACGTTCAGCACTTCTACTTCAACGGAATCTGCGCCCTGAAGCCAGAAAAGATCCCGCGCCTGGTATTTGCCGTCGCGGTAATAATTGACGTGCAGTATACGCTCGTTGATAGAACCGGGGGTATGCAGTGTGTCCCTGTAATTAACCTTTATTTTTACTGTTGCCGATACGGAATCAGGCAGCGTCAGGTAAGAACTTTCATCAATCTGGAGAGATATTATGGTTCTTATAAAATGGGTGTGAAGAATGTTCGGTTTGAGAAGCGGGTCCAGCGACCCGGTATCTTGTACCAGGAATTTCTTCCCGGCGTAAATGGAATCTCCTTTTATCAGGTCGCCGTAAATGGTGTACTGCTGCCCGAACGATCTATGGGCCGTAAACAATACGAACGCTGCAACCAGGGCAAACAGTCGGTAAACAAGTGGCTTCATACAGATAGGTTTGAGTGTCGGGATACTATTGTTTCAGCAGGCCGTTGCGGGTTTCCCGGATGGTCATAATTCCGCGTTCCGTTTCTTTTTTGGTCCTGATAAGCGTTCCGTCGTCATCGTATTCGAAGAAGGTAGCATAGTTGTTTTCATCCAGTTCGGCCATCAGGCGAAGTGTAAGGGGATCATAGGTGTAGCCCTTTACCAGCCCGTTATAGGGTTGAACCCGCAGGTCGTCGAGGTAAATGGATTTACCCGCCGGCGCCTTGCAGGAGATAAACATCTTTCCGGCCGTTACTGGAACAGTTATGACTTTTTCAAATCGTTGCCAGCCTTCGATCCTTGTTCCTGTTTTTTCAAAAACCTGGTCGGCGGTGATTTCGGTGTCAAAGGAAACCGACAATGCGTCGGTGACAACGGGTGCTATTTCGCAATCCGCCCCGTCCATTTTCACCCAGCCGGTCAATACTATTTTTTCCGTTTTCAAAGGCGAGAACCCTTTTCTGATTACATGTTGCGGGGATAAGCTGCCTACATTGTAGCAGTAATGGTCTATCACCGGTCGAATGGAGCCGGCCGAGTCGGCAAGGTGCCGGTAGAAGTAGCTGGACGGTATAACCTGTTTTGGTTGTTTACTGCTGGACCAGCTAATAAAAAATTGCTGGGTGGAAGCGGTTAGATGGTCGTACTGGGCAGATACCGGGTACATATGGCCTGCTACCAGGTTGACGACAAACCCTGTTTCTTCGGTCAACGGGCTTCCCGAGTAAGAAGCCCCGTTGATAGTTGCTGACACATTCCCCGTCGATTGAAAATAGAAGGTATATGCACCTGTATACTTCGGCTGCAGATAGCCCGACCAGGTATAGGTCGTGTTATTCGGGCAATAACTGCCATAGGGGCTGGTACCGGGAGTACCGTCAACGTTTATACCGGGACTGAGTGCAGACCCGCTTAGCGGGGTACTACAGTCGGTGGAATAGCCCTCGATAGCTACATCCAGGGTAGTTCCCATACCGACAACACCAGTGGTGTAAACAGGTATGGCGCTGAGGTCAATGTCTATTTCCGGACGAAGCGAGTCTTCCGACAAGGTGCTGGTTGAAAATGCAAGCTTTCTGGTAGTGCCGGCAGCGATCTTCAAACTGTACCGGCCGGTGTGGCTGTTGGATGAGTCGAGCAGGTACAGGGCACTGTCGCCAACCAGGCTTGCTTCCCGCCGCGGAGGGCAGTTGGAGCAGGTGTCGACTTTATAGAAATAATCTTCAAACGATTCCTGCAGCAGGCTTCGGTACCGGGTATTCTTTCCCGCTGCCACAGGCAACGATTGGTTGTATCCATAGATCGCTGCATTGTACCTTCCCAGGGGATCGAAACTTTCCGCTTCAGCGCCTTGTTGACTGAACTGGCTGAACTGTGTATTCCACATCCATTTTGTGGTGTCGGGCGTTTGCGCCATAAGGGTATCGGTAAAAGACCAATAGCCTGAGAAATCTTTCAGGGTACCTTCCTGCCGGATATTTGTTTGCGTGTACAATGCAGACGACTCCTGCCGGGCTGCATAATAGACATAGCTTCTGTCGGGCCGCCAGTTTCCCCATACGCCCCAACGGTATGGATTCATGGAAGTGTCGGCGATATTTGACCGGCAGCTATCCGGAAGAGCATAGCCGGCGCCTGCAGCCCACACATCAGCATAGGTAGCTGCCGATGCATTCACCGCCCGGGAGTCCGGGCCGACCCGGAGGCGCATCTTCCCGGCCACCACCTTTAAAGGCGCTTCCATCGTCGCAAACGTGGCCAGGTCATTTCCCAGCATATTCCGGTGGCCGGACCTCGTTACCAATATATTTACATGCAGGCCTGTATACGCTTTTCCCTGGGCATCGACCAACAGCAACTGGTTAACGGGATTCTTGAGCTTACGCCCGTCCAGCACATACAGAACAGTATTCGTTCTGGTCGAATCGGCCAATACGAATTCCGGGCATCCTGTTTCCCCGCCACCTACAGCGTTCAGGTGCGTCATTCCGTTAGCAAGTAACTCGTCGCCGCCTTCTAGCAACTTATACCAGTCTGCTTCGGGTTCTGTAGTGGTATTCGGTACGCCGTTCAAAATCGAAAGGTCATTGAACCTTGCATTTATATTCCGGTAAGCGCCGGCCATTCCGCTATATCCCCAATGAGCAGGATACCGGACCTGGTACACCGGGTCGTTGAAGCTGTTTTGTGATCTCGATACGACTACATCGCCGGTTTCCCCGTCAAAAACCAGGTTTTTGGTTCGTACAATGCTGCCTCTGTCCATCGCTTCGATACTATCCAAAATGCCGTAACGCTGGATATATTTAACCGTTACCGCAGATCTGAATCTTGAAAGAGAGCTCTGCGGCATCCTGTACCCCGTCGTAACCGGTATTGTAAGGGCCAGGATCGGAATAACATCGAGGTTCCCGCTGGTGTTTTTTGCGGACAACTGGGTGGTTTGCTCCCTGAAGTCGTTGATCAATTCAAGGTCCCTCCCGATAAATCCGGTAGTGTCTACGAGACCGGCGGCGGCGTCAGCCGTCCACACTGAGTTGTCGAGTATGCGCACGCCATTTTCATATTTTGTCTTGTAGAAATAACGAATGTATTTAAAGGGAAAAAGAGAGTCGGTTTCTGCGTAGCTGGACTGGCTTTTCACTTTCCCGTTCATATCGTTTACTTCGATCTTGAACCCCTGAACCACGTTGGTCAGGTTTACCTTTTTTATTGACAGGAAGGAAGTGGTTGCCGGTGTAAAATTCCTTTTTGCATCGGCATCGAGCATAGTGTGTTCAACCCGCGTTGGAAAATCTTTTGTTGTATAAAACTCCTGCTCCTGCCAGCCGTTTGCAGAGGCAGCTTTCCTGTTTATAGTCCGGACCCTCACTTTGGAATAGCCGACAGATGCCGCGGGGAAATACGATTCACCCAACGGCGCTTCGCTGTACAGGTAGTTGACCGGGGCCAACGGCGCCAGCTTTTCTGCATATTCCAGCGGCATGCGGAAGGGATTTTCATCACCACCGATATTGGGTTCGTAGGTGGCAACGCCGCTGCTTATTATTCTAACCTGTTTTCCCTCGCGAATGCTGGTTCGGTATTGGTATTCCTGCCCATATATCGCTTCCCTGTTCCCGGTCATATGATTCCAGTTGTCGAAAACCTCGATTCGTTTTACCCGGTGGCCGCCGCCTATTTTCAGGTAGTCGGGATGAGCCAGCCGAACAAAAGATTTAGAGGGGATTGCATATCTGCACCAATGCTTTCGCATGGCGTTGGTTTCGAATCCCTGTAATACATTCAGTATTTCATTTTGAGCGGTAGCCAGCATATAAATGGCGGCCTGTAAGTCCAGGTCGTCTCCCACTTCAGAGCCGGGGTAGGCTTTGGAGGGAAGGTTGTTTTTCATGTATTGAAGGGCGGCCCTGACAATGGGGCTTTTGCCGTCTACCGGCTTTAATTTTAGCCATATCCTTGTTGCTTTGGTGGGGTCGACCCCGTACGACTCTACTACCCCATAACAGGGAACAAGCTCATAACCGCTTCCCCATTTGTCCGTTGGCATGGTTACCGCCACCTTCAGGTAAACCGTATCGCTGTTTTCCAGCAACCGGCGCCTGATGTCTGCAGTCGGAATGGTCCTATCGGTTTCAACGTATACGTACAGATTCGAACTGTTACCGGCCTCCGTTGCGTACAAGGTGCTGTCAAAGCTTCCTGATGGAGCATATCCGAAACCAGCAATGCGGAACATCACCGAGGCCCTTTTGTTTTGAACGTATGCATAATCGTCCGATTCATACGTGATCTTCATCCTTCCCCCCGAAGGCAACTGTACCTGGTCCATGGTCCACATGGCGGCATTGACCGCCGCTTTAGCGCTGTCTTGCAGGGTATACGGGAAATCGGCATTGCTTAATGCGCCGGGATTGCCGGAAGGGTCTTTGAACGAGCCCCATCGGTCATATCGTTGCCTTTTATACCCGTGGTTGTAGGTGCTGTCTATCGACCCGTCGCTTTTTGCATGGTAGTTAAAAACATAAGGATTTCGTTGTCCTTTTTCGTTTCCATTATAGGAAAACCAAATGGAGTCGAGCGTCAGCTTGCCCAGCTCCGGACTACCTTCGTAAATACCTTTACAAAGAGAGTTGCTATACGAGAAATGGACGGTTTTGATCGGCCTTGCAGCAGCCCCCTGCTTTGCCAGCTCGGATTTACTGTACAGATCGATGCGATCAAGCCTGCGCGATTTCCGGGTGCTGTCGAGCCCGCCCCTTTTGCCGGCGACAGATACCGCATCGGCACGGTTCGCGGATATACTGAACACGGCAACCAGGTTTTTTGATTCTATGGAATGCAGGTACCAGGACTCCCTGGCGCCATATATATAATAAGCACGGTCGTCTCTGTCATAAGACTTCATGCCTTCGCTATAGCTGGCAGTATTCAGTGGCTCGGGGGTTCGCCATTCAAAATAAGGATTGCTGCCGCCGTTTACCATCGAATAGTTGAATCGTATGGCATCGCCCCTGTCGTCTTCCGTAATACCGTCCCCGGTATTGTCTACATAGTCGGGTGAAAGTATCCCTGTAAGTAAAAAATGCTGTGCGTACGACGGTATTATTTCCTTTGAATAATATTGATCTTTCCCTTTTTGATTTGTTACTGAATCATCAGCCGCCTGGAAGCTCGTTATACCGGCTGCTATGTTTTCAGGGTCTGTTTCTTTGCCTACAGAAAAATTGCTTTCTTCCTGCTTTATGTTATACACCGGTATCCCGTATACGAAGGCCTTGCCATCGGGGTTGAGCACTTTTATTTCGCTGATATGATGTGGCTTTTTGTTGCTGTCGACCCGCGGATATTGGGTAACCTGTCCGCTTTCGCAGCCATTTACGGCAATAACATTTTCCGAGTACGAAGGAATGGTTTTGGTTAGCCCGGCCAGGCTTGCCTCTGCAGCCGTAAGATAGCTGATGACCTGTGTTCGCTTGTCGCGCGACTTCTTGTCTATTGGTGAGCTGATAACCCGGTCGCCGACCTTGCGTCCCCCGGTGAATACGGCATATTGACTGGCCAGGTTGACATCGGCCGATGTGCCGGTTAATTTGGGGGAAACCAGGGTGTCTCCGATCGCCTGCGCCCAATATTCCTTTGAAACGGTTGATATATCGGAAGGGTTTTTTAGAAAGCTGCCTTCATATAATCCGCGGCTGGGCCGGAAGTTGACATTTTTTGCCAATTGATTATTCGAAATCCAGTCTTTATTTGTTATGGTTGTTTTTGATTTGAGAACGTCTACGCCCACGTGAAAAAGCGTACCAAATGCAACATCAATCGCGCCGTCTGATTCGGTACTCCGGGTGATCAGGGAATGGTCCTTCAAGTGTCCCGACTCCCCCCGGTATGCCCTGAAGCTGCCGCCTACACCATCGCCGCTGATGGTGAAAATATCATGCGTGTATTGTGGAATGGCCAGGTGCGGGGTGGTGGCGAGGTTGAACTGAAGCTCTTTTTCGCGGTTGAAATCCATCAGTACATTTTCTCTTCCCACAGAAGATTCCATGTTGAGGTAACCGACAGCCGGAATTTTCTGGGTTTTATCAGCATCGCTGATCTCCTGCTTGATTACATATCCTGAAACCGCCACTGCCGGACGTATGCCCCACGCCGTAAATCCCAGCTTGCCGCTGAAGGTATAGGACGAGTTGGTGAACGGCATTGAAATAGTGGGCGTATAGCTGGGTGTTGCAAAGCTGAGGGTGGTCGACCTGGGTGCAAGCATCTTCATCGCGGCCATTTCGCCGAACATTTGCAATCCTGTAACGCCTGCCCGCGAATGATACCCGGTACTGATGCCGAGTTGATCGCTGCCGATGCTGTTTTGCATAGCCAGCGTTACCGACAACGAAGAATTCAAGCCTGTTTGAGAGTTGTTGTCTAACGCGACTCCTACGCCGGCCGTCAGGTTTCCCCCGCCCGCCACCGCCGAACTGATCGATGCATTTATGCCCTGCTCCACACCCCAGCCGTTGAATGTATTGTGAAACAACCCTAAACTTATACCTAGCCGAATGGGGAGGCCAAATACTTCAATATCGCCAGCCACCTTTGCACCTACTGTTTTATTCTCGCGTATGCTGAGTGTTTTTTCGACGCTCTCGGTTCCGTTGAAATCGTCGGGCAGGCCGCGCATGGTACGACTTACCGTTCCGGGACTTAGGTTCCAACCCAGCCCAACCCAGCTCGCTTCCTGGTCCATGGTAATACCCGATGAGTAATTTATACTGACCGGGTAACCGCCTACATCCAGCAACGGTATGCTGTAATTGAAGTCGCCGGTAAAAAGGTCCACCAGGTTGTTGCCATTCACCTTGCTGAAAGGCTGTGATTCCGGCTGAGACGGGCCTCCTCCGGCCAGGCGTTTTTTTTCAACGGCTTGCATCTTCGGTTGGTTTGGCCGGTAGACCGGTGCAACGGATGCGCCGGCTATGTTGGAAAAAATGCGTGTTTCCGGTTGCTTTGCGAGCATATCCAGTCGATAATGATGCCCAAACAGGATGCTTCTGATGTTTGGATATACCAGGTCTCCATAAAGCGTTAGCAAAAAAAGCCAGGCAATGTGTTTCGACTTGCTGAATAATGCATGGATCATAGGAATGGCTTTTATGGGTTATTGGTCCGTTTTGCGGAACTCGAACTGTGTACGATATACCTCCATTCGGCTGTTGAAGAGCTCAATTTGGTATAACCGGCCTGTCTTAAAGAATGGATTCTCTTTTAAAGAAATGTTTAGCTGGTTTTCGCCTGCCCGCTTCAGGCTGTCGGCATAGGGAAGCTGTAACTCCCGACGGTTGTCCGAACTCAGGTCAATTGCCTTCAATGACCATTTTTTGTCGCCTGTTTCATCAAAATAGATAATCTTCAAATAGTCGTAAACAATTGACAAAGCGCCTGCACCCTGTTTGGACAGGTGGACATACGGTGCTGATACTTTATTGGAAGCCTCCGGCTTTTGGCGGGTGTCAAATGTCCATATATCGCTGTATGCCACAACAGCCTGGTTATTCAGCGCCTTAACTCTCCATGCATATGTTTTATTGGGTTGTAATTGCATTCCCGAAGCCGGGTATTGCAGAGAGGTCTGTTGAATGGTATGACTTGAAAAGACAGGGATGTTAAAATCGATAGCATCACCCGGCTGTTGATTTGTGTATATTTCCGCCACCTCAATACCATAAGACAAGCGTGAGAAAACCTGCATGGGTATGGGCGGCAACCAGGAGAATTGCGGACGCAGGTCCGAAAGGCTTTCCTCGTTGGAAGGAAATATGAGCGTTGGGCCCGCGATCGGCTCTATCACCACCTCCATGCATGGTTCGGCAGCTACCTGCTCACTTTTGTTACTAGTGGCTACGAAAGAATAGCAAATGTTGTAATGCCCGGGAGGAATGAAGCCATCGGGTGTATTGTCTATCCTTATGCCCGGATCAGCAGGGGTATATACTATTGGTAGAAGATCGCGGGCGGCAAGTTGCTTCCCTCCCGGACGCAGGGCTATTTCGCCAGTCGTTGCATTGAAAATACCCTGGCCGGTTCTGGAGTCTGTAACTGTCATATTTACCCGCATATGTATCATGCCGGTTGTTGTATTTGACACAAACATGTTCCATAACTGGCTTTTGTTCACCAGCCCGATGGCAGGAAGCTGTAAGCTGACCATCAATTGGCAGAAGCTGAATTTTGCCGCCATTACCAGAAACAGAAAAAGGAATAAATGTTTTTTCATTGCTTTTTAAATTTTAGCTGCCTGGAAAAGGAGATCGCGTGATAGGCATTTGGGATCAGGGTGGCTTTGTATCCCGGTAAATAGCTTTTTTCCATCCAGATCGTAAAACTTCCAACCTTGTTTACCTCGAATTCGCTATTCAGGTAATACCCTATTTTCGAGCGGTCATTGTTCAAATGGTGTACTTTCACCCCCCCGCCCACTTGCCTGTTCTTAAAAATCTTAAATCTTACCCCGCCATCCATTATTGTCAGGTAGCCGGTGCTGTTGTTCATGATGGAATAGGTCAGGCTGGCCGTGTACCTGTTAAAATAGAGGTATTGTTGAGCGGATATATTTAATGCGTTATAATACAGGAAGCTGGTGTCGGCAGTTCTATTGAAGAATTGAAGCGTGGAAATAACGGTAGAAGCCTGGATTATACCAATGGGATATTGATGGGTCAGTGATCCTTGTAGTGTTTGAAAAATGTTGTCGTATACGGCGCTATCGATAGATGTTCTCTGGGAAAACGGTTGAAATCCGGCCGTAACAACAGGCCAGCCTTTTTTTCTCAATTGTACCGTGGCGCTTTTAAATACAGTATTTCCACCGTATGGTTGCAGCAGCAGCGGGTTGTCAAAAATGTTTTTCCTGACAGATAGCGAAAGCAATACCTGCCGCGACAGGAACGACTGGTCGTAGCTGGCATACCATCCATTTATAGAGGAATTTTGCCTGAATGTGGAAAAGCTTTGAAAACTGATACCGGTATGATTGAATCCGGCTTCGAATTTTGATTTCAGCAATGGAAAAACAGACTTCATTTTAGCACTGTATGCTATGGACCTCTGGTCGTTCCATCTTTCGTTTCTTTTATTGCCGTTGCCTGCATCGATGGTCGTAGATGCGGGCGCAGATTTTGCCACCTCCCCTACCAGGGTAACGCTCTTTCCAACCCTTAGCTGACCCTCTATGCTCACACCGGCTATCGGAATACTGGATATTGCGTTTCCATAAACCTGTTTTTTGCCTGCATAGTACGATGCGAACAGGTGGTTGTCATTTGGCTTTCCCCACCCGGCCCTGATCATCGCCATATACTCGGGCGGTCTTTTTGCCGACCTGCTTATGTAGTCGCGCGTTCTAAAGTCGATTTTTCCGGCAACAAATGCTGCATACAGGGATCGCCTTGCATATTCCAGGTTAATGCCTGTTACATTGATGTTTTTGACGGTTAACTCGGAATAATTGGGGCTTGTAGATCCGATTGATAACTGGCGGATACCGGAAAAAAAGTTAAGCCATTTCCGGTTTGGCAGGCTCACATCTTCAGTTATCAGTTTACCTTGGTTGTTTCCCAATAGTTCCTTTTCCAGGGTCGAATAGTCGATGCCTGTTTTCTTCCCTCTTAGAAAATCAGCCAGCTTTTTTATTTTGTTTTCATAGCTATGGATTATGCCCTGAAGGGAATCGCGTTTTTCGGATAATTGTTGAACTTTATTATTCAGCCAATCATAGGATTCTATAAAACACCTGGCCTTTTGAATGACGCTGTCACGCTTTTCCTTATCCATTCTGATCAGTTCGGGATGCAAGATCAGTTCGCTGTAATCCAGGTACCTGGCCTTTAAGGAGGGATCGGCTGCAATATCGGCATACTTTGAGAGGGACTGCTCAGCCCCGGCAAGACCAGATCTTGGAATTGCCCTGCGATAGGCATCTATTATTTTACTTATCCTGTTGTTTAGCCGGGACTTGTATCTTTCGGCAAATTCGGCTGTATTAATTTCTACGCGAACTGTTCTGAAGTCTTTGAAATAGGCGGAGTTGCTTTCCCTGCTGATGGCTGTAATTCGTATCGGGATGAGCTCTGATACCAGTAAATCGGTAGCGGCGGTGGTCAGGTGCTGGGTAATAGCGCTCTCTAAAAAAGGCGTATCAGCGGCAGAATTGTAGGAAAAGTTATAGCTTATATATGCAGCAGTAACCGATAAGGACCTGTAATTACCAGGGCTGTGATTGATCTTACGGTCTACAGGTACAGCATTGACAATTGAGGCTGTATCTAAAGGATATCCGATTATTTTCGACAACGAGTCTTTGGGTGTCTTGTATCCCATCATATTCCTGAACCTGCTGTATACTTCCTGATCGTTGACGGTACTGTCTGCCAACGATAGCATGGAAATGCATGAGCAGGAATCCGGTCCGGTCTTCTGAGACATCGCTGCGTTGCACAGCAATGTAAGAAACACCCATTGAGACAATATTTTAAACACATTTTCCAATAGAAAAAATGGATTATGCATCCTGTTAATCTGCGTACGACAGGATGTACATTAATTATAATAGACCGTTGCCTTATATGGAAATGATATTCTACCGCAGCGTTATGACCACGGTGGAAGTACTGACTCGGAAACCGGATTGAAATAGAAAGGGAACTGTGTTGTAAAAAGAGAGCAGAGGAGTGGTGTACATAGGTGAGGTTTTTTGAATAACGCCCCTCCCTGTCGTTTATTGTGGAAATATTTGGTCGGTATAATAAAACCGATGCACCTCCGTTAATCACCTATTAAATCCTTTCCATGAATAATCTTATCCAAAAATCTGCAAAGAGGATCGTTCTACTGTCGATCATAGTTGCATCTTCTTTTTCTTCTTTCTCGCAAACAAGTATCTGGGGCACTCCCACTCCTGCACTCATTGAGGGCAATGACGGCTATCCTTTTACCGCCGGATTGAAGTTCCGGTCGTCGCAAACTGCTTATATAGAAGGAATACGATTCTATAAATGGGATACCGATACAAATACATATGTACTGCGGCTGTATAAAAACAGGGACTCTACCCTGCTGGCAACTACCACTTATCGAAATCCTTCTGCCACAGGATGGGTGCAATCACTTTTTTCCAGCCCTGTAGCTATTGAAGCAGATACGCTGTACATGGTTTCAGTTCATTCGCCATCGGGGAACTATTCTGCGACAGATAACTACTTCAGCAACGGTCATAGTTTTATCAATGGCCGCTTTACCGCTCCTGCAAGTAACCCGACCGATGGCTACAACGGGTTGTATGTCTATGGTAACTATGTGCCAAATACGCATTATGAAGATGCAAACTATTGGGTCGACATAGTTGCCCACGACCCGAACCTGGACGATGTCAACTGGCAAAAATCAGGTAACAACGTGCATAATACCAACAGCGGCATTGTCTCCATCGGCACGTCGACCAATCCTGCCCCGGGCGATGCGAACCTGAAGCTCGCTGTGAATGGGAATATCTATACGAAAAAGCTTAGGGTCACGCAAACCGGATGGGCTGATTTTGTATTTGATTCCAGCTACCAGTTGCCTGTGCTCGACAAAGTGGAGCAGTATATAAAACAGCATCATCGTTTACCTGACATGCCTTCCGAGAAAGAAGTACGGGAAAGCGGTGTAGATGTGGGTGACCAGCAGGTATTGTTGCTGCAAAAGATAGAAGAACTCACACTGTATATCATTGAACTACGAAAGGAAATGGACGTATTAAAAAAGAAAGCCCGCAAGTAAGACCTCCGGTACAGCCAATTCAATTAAAAGGCCGCGTCAGATGCAGACGCGGCCTTTCGATAAAATATGACATCCACGCATCACCGCCATCCTCCACCCAACGCCCGGTACACATTCACCATGGCGTTGAACTGTTGCTTCTTCGTTTCCACCAGTTCGAATTTCGATTCCAGCGCATCCCGTTGCGTCATCAGCACTTCCATATAATCGGCGCGGGCCGACCTGAAGAGATCGTTGGAGATATCGATCGACTGCGTCAACGCTTCCACCTGCTGCATTTTCAACTGGTAGCTGCTGTCGAGATTGCTGATCCGGGCCATCTGCGTGGCTACTTCGAAATAGCCGTTCAGAATACTGCGCTCGTAGTTGTACACCGCCTGCAATTGTTTCGCATTCGCATTGAGGTAATTGGCCCTGATCGCCTTTTTGTTGACCAGGGGCGCTGCCAGCTCGCCGGCCAGCGACGCCAGCAACGACGCCGGCGTTCTCAATATATACGCCGGGTTGAAGGCCTGGTAACCAATGCCTGCCGAAATACCCAGCGACGGATAGAATTGCGCGCGTGCCGCCTGCACATCCAACCGGGCGGCTGCCAGCTCCAGCTCGGCCTGGCGGATATCGGGACGGTTTGCCAGCAACTGTGCAGGCAATCCTGCCTGCACCTGGCGGGGAGCGTTGTTTTCAAAAGCGGATCTTTCCCTGGTCACCGGCTGCGGCTGGCGCGCCAGCAAAAAGTTGACCCGGTTTTCGGTTTCCACGATCTGCTGCTGTATATCGTACTGCAGGCTTTTTGTTTTTGCTACCTCGGCTTCAAATTTCTTCACCGCCAGCTCGGTAACACGGGTGGCTTCCTTTTGCAACTTTACGATCTCCAGCGCATTGGTCTGGATATCGATGTTCCTGTGCACGATGTCGAGCTGGTTGTCGAGCGCCAGCAGCTCATAGTAAGCGTGGGCGATTTCAGCCACGAGGTTGGTGACCGCGAAATTACGTCCCTCGATGCTCGACAGGTACCGCGTTGCCGCGGCCTTCTGTGCATTGTGCAACTTGTGCCAGATATCGATTTCCCAGGTGGCATAAGCGCCGAACATAAAATCAGGCAACGGATCGGGCATTTCCTTGCCGGGCTTGATTTCGGTGGTGGCCTCCATGGCGCCGCGACTGGTATAACGCGCTACCTTGTCAACGCCGGCGCCGGCCCGCAATCCCACAAACGGCAGGTACTCCCCTTTTCTGGCCCGCGCCTCGTTGCGGGTGATCTCTATTTCCTGCCCGATGATATTGATCTCCTGGTTGTTCTTCAGCGCCGTATCGATCAATGCCAGCAGGTAGGGATCTGAAAAGTAATTGCGCCATAATATGGTGGCGGTATTGGTGCTGTCGGTCGACCGGCCGTAGCTGGCAGGCACTGTTTTATTTTCATTGCGTTGGGTCAGCGCCGGTATCTTGCAGGCGGCAAAAGCCAGGCAAAACGAACCTGCTGCCAGTGCGCGATAGATATTTTTTCTACACATTATGATCGATTTCTTCGGTTAATGGATTTTCGTCTTCGTCTTTGATGAGCTTGCGGCGCGCGGCTATGGCGCCGAACACATAATAGAGACCGGGTATTGCCAGCACTCCTACCAGGGTTCCCACCAGCATACCGCCTGCCGAGGCAGCACCGATGGTGCGGTTACCGATCGCGCCGGGACCCGTTGCAAAAAGCAGGGGGATCAGTCCGGCGACAAAGGCCAGGGAGGTCATCAGGATGGGACGGAAACGGGTTTTGGCGCCTTCGATCGCTGCCTCCAGTACGGTGGCGCCATGTTTGTGTTTCTGCGCGGCAAATTCCACGATCAGCACTGCATTCTTACCCAGCAGACCCACCAGCATCACCAGGCCCACCTGCGCATAGATGTCATTGGCCAGCCCCATTATCTTCAGCAGCAGGAAAGAACCAAATACGCCTGCCGGCAGTGACAGGATAACCGCCAGCGGCAATACAAAACTTTCATATTGCGCCGCAAGGATCATATACACGAAAGCCAGTACGATCAGGAATATATAGAGCGCCTCGTTGCCGCGGCCCACTTCATCTTTCGACAGGCCCTCCCAGTCGATACCGTAGCCGCGCGGCAATGTTTTGGCCGCCACTTCTTCAATTGCCTTAATGGCTTCACCACTGCTGTATCCTTTGGCGGGCTCACCCCTGATGGCCGACGAGTTGTAAAGATTGTACCGGGTGATCTCGTTCAGCCCGTGGCTCTTCTCGATGCTCATGAACGCCGAATAGGGCACCATTTCATCGCGGTTGTTTTTCACGTACAACTTCATCAGGTCTTCAGGCAGTGCCCGGTATTCAGGCGCCGCCTGCACAAATACCTTGAGGAAGGTGCCGAAACGGATAAAGCCCAGCTCATAGGTACTGCCGATCAGGATCGACAGGTTATCCATCGCCTTGCCGATCGATACACCTTTCTGCATCGCTGCCTGGTTATCGATCTTCAGCTCGTATTGCGGATAGTTGGCGCTGAAGAAGGTGAACAATCCCGTCAGCTCCTTTCGCTTGCGCAGGGCTGCCATGAACTCGTCGTTTACCTTCTCCATGTCCTTGTAATTGTCGCTGTTGGTTTTGTCGAGCAGCCGCAGGGCAAAACCACCGGCGGCGCCGTAACCGGGAACGGCCGGCGGACCAAAAAACTCGATCGTGGCGCCGGGTATGTCTTTTGCTTTTTCCTCCAGCGCTTCAATGATCTGGTTCACCGACTGTTTGCGCTCGCTCCAGTCTTTCAGGTTGATCAGGCAGGTACCTGCATTCGAACCGCGGCCTTCGGTAAGCACTTCATATCCCGCGAGCGCCGATACCGATTGAATGCCGTCCACATGCAGGGCGATCTCCTGCAGCTCACGTGCCAGCGCATTGGTACGTTCGAGGGTGGAACCCGGCGGCGTCTGGATGATCGCGTAGATCATGCCCTGGTCTTCGTTGGGGATAAAGCCCGAAGGAAGGGTTTTCCCGACGCTGAAAATACCGAAGCCGAATGCGATCAGCACCAGGAACGTGAGTATGCGCCGCGCCGCGATCCTGTTCAGCACGCCTACATACCGCCCTGTGAGCCTTTCGAACAGGCGGTTGAAGCCGGCCAGGAAACGATCGATCGGTGTTTTCCTTTTCGGTTGTCCATGGTTGTTTTTCAGGATCATGGCGCAGAGCACCGGAGTGAGCGTCAGCGCTACCAGGCCCGAAAGCACAATAGCCGTGGCCATAGTAATGGAGAACTGGCGGTAAAAGATGCCCACCGGCCCCGACATGAACGCCACGGGTATGAATACGGCAGCCATCACAAAGGTGATCGCAATAATGGCCCCGCTGATCTCATGCACTACCTTATAGGTGGCGGCATAAGGTGAAAGCTGCTCTTCCTCCATTTTGGCATGCACCGCTTCGATCACCACGATCGCGTTGTCTACCACGATACCAATGGCCAGCACCAGCGCAAACAACGTGATCAGGTTGATGGTGAGCCCGAAGAGCTGCATGAAAAAGAAAGCGCCGATCAAAGAAACAGGTACGGCCAGTGTGGGAATAAGCGTCGACCGCCAGTCGCCCAGAAAGATGAACACCACCAGGGCTACCAGCACGAAGGCCTCGCCCAGGGTATGCAATACTTTTTCAATAGAAGCATCGAGGAAGTTCGATACATCGTAACTGATCTCGTACTGCATGCCCGGCGGAAAATCGGTCTTTTTGATTTCCTCCAGCTTGGCCTTGATGTTTTTGATCACCTCGCTGGCATTGCTGCCATAGGTTTGCTTGAGCATGATCGCGGCCGAGGGGTGCCCGTTCAGGTTGGAATAGATATCGTAGAATTCGGAACCGAGCTCTACGTCGGCAATATCCTGCAAGCGCAGGTTCTCCCCATTCGGGTTGGAACGGATGATCACATTCTTGTACTGCTCGGGCTGGTTGTAGCGCCCTTTGTAGGTGAGTACATATTCGAGCGCCTCCGATCTTTGCCCGTCGCTGCGGCCCAGGCGGCCGGGCGACCCGATAATGCTCTGGCTGCCCAGCGCTTCCATCACTTCGTCGGTACTCACATTGTACGCGCGCATCCGGTCGGGCTTCAGCCAGATACGCATGGCATACTGGCGGCTGCCGAGGATCTGCGCCGTGCCCACGCCCGTTACCCTTTTCAGCTCGTTGAGGATATTGGTATTGGCATAGTTGTACAGGAATTTTTCATCGGCTTTTTTGTCGTTGCTGTACACGTTCACGTACATGAGCATGTTCGGCTGCAGCAGGTTCACCACGATGCCTTCGCGCTGCACCAGCACGGGCAAGCGGTTGGTGACCTGCTCAATGCGGTTCTTTACATTTACCACCGCTGCGTTGGGATCGGTGCCCAGGTCGAATACCACCTGTACGTTGGCTTCACCTGCGCTGGTGGCGTCGGACGTGATGTATTTCATCCCCGGCACGCCGTTCACGGCTTTCTCCATGGGAATGAGCACCGATTGCACCAGCACGTCGGCGCTGGCGCCGGGATAGGCTACGCTCACGATAACGCGCGGCGGTGCGATGGAAGGAAATTGCGAAGTGGGCAGTGTTTCAATGGCCAGTACGCCGAGAAAGACAATGAACAACGAGATCATTATCGCGAATACCGGCCGCTTCATGAATATATTAAACATGTGCTTGTTTTTTGGGTAACCGGGTTATTCGGTGGGAAGTATTAAATGGGCCAGTACTTTTTTCGGTTCTTCGTATTCGAATTTTATTTTATCGCCGTCTTTCACTTTTCGCAGCCCTTCGAGCAAAATGCGTTCGCCGTCTTTGAGCCCGTCAGATACCGCAAAGAGGTCGGGCATTTCGGCGCCTACGGTGATGCCGCGCTGGTGCACCACGTTGTTGCTGTCGACCACGAATACAAATTTTTTGTCCATGATCTCCAGGGTCGCTTTTTGCGGAACGATGACGGCGTTTTTCAGGTTCTCTTTCATCAGCACATTGCCGGTTTCACCATGGCGCAACAGCCGTTCCGGGTTGGGAAAGGTGGCCCGGAAGGCGATATTGCCGGTTTCGTTGTTGAATTCGCTTTCGATGGTTTCGACTACACCCGGGTGTTTGAACAGCCCGCCGTTGGCCATTTTCAGGCCCACCTGCGTCTTTTCCTTATTGGCCGAGCGTGTCTTGAAATCGAGGTACTCGGGTTCGGACACGTTGAAGTACACCCACATCTGGCTGTTGTCGGAGAGGCTGGTAAGCAGCTCTCCTTCTTCTACCAGGCTGCCGAGCTTGAGGTTGAGGCGGTCTATCAGCCCGTCGAACGGCGCCCGGATCTCCGTGAAATCGAGGTGCACTTTGGCCAGCTCCATTTCGGCTTTTGCTTTGGCGAGCTTGGCCTCGGCCATCGACAGCTCATTTTTCGACACTACGTTCTTTTCCGCCAGCGGCCGGGTATTCTCCACTTCGATCTCGGCGGCGCTGACCTCGGCTTTGGCTTTTTGCAGCTCGGCTTCATACAGGCGGGGCATGATCTTGAACAGCAACTGGCCCTTCCTGACGAACTGGCCTTCATCGACGAAGATGTTTTGCAGGTAGCCTTTCTCCTGGGCCCTTAGCTCGATGTTGCGGATGGATTTGATCTGGCAGACATATTCGTTGGTGATGGTGGTGTCCATCAGCAAGGGTTGGGTAACCAGGAATTTGGTTTCTTCTTCTTTTGTTTCTTCTTTGTGCCGGCAGCCTGAAAAGCTGATGAGGGCGCATAGCCCGGAAAGCAGGAAAATTCGATTCATATTGTATGGGGTTAGATAATAGGATGCTTACTCCTTAAGCGTGTGCTGTGGAGGCAGGCAATCGTCCGTAAAAAATGAAAGGAGGTCTATAACAGGAAAACGCAAATCGCGATATGCCGGTTATTCAGCAGGTAATGGGAAGACGGGAAACCCGATGAGGAAAGCCTGTGAATGATGAGCGGCTGTGCCTCTGCGAGTGGTGGCTGGAAGACCGGCGCACCGGCGCCGGGCGAATCGCCGTTGTCTTTTTCACCGGGCTCCCAGCCGTCGTTGTCATTACTGGCCGGCAGGTGACGTTTGTGACCGGCTTTTTGGGGCGTATAAAACGCTTCAGCTCCCTTGATTGGGGCAATGCCCGGGAAACCATGAGGGCGGTTGAAATGGCCGTTGTCGTTGACAACGGTGCGATGATGCCACGTGAGCACGGTAAACAGGACGACTAAAACTGGAATAGCTGCCTTCATGAATGGCGCAAAAATAGAGCATGGACCTTGCCCCGTTCGTTAGACGAATGTTAAACGGGATAAAGTAAATTGATTTTCAATCCATCTCTCCCTCCCGCCAGGTGTAGGCAGGAAAATGCTGGCCTTTCTCCAGGAACAGGTGCAAGAGCTCATTGAAAACGGGCATACCGGTTTCGCTGTTGTTGAATGTAGCGAGGCTTTCGCCTGTTTTTAGATGGGCGATAAAGAAACAACGGAAGCCGGGATTGGAGCCGGTATGCCAAATCCAGGCGCCTTTTTCATTGTACTGTAACCGCATGCCGAGTGCGCAGGGAACTTGCCTGTCTTGGGCGGTGGTAACGCCCGCCTCTTTTTGCGCTTCCGCCGCTTTGCCCGTCATTAGCTGGTGTGTGCTGGGTTTTAGCCCCCCGCCCGCCAATAATCCGTTTTGTATGAAACGTGTATAGTCGGCCGCTGTTGTGTATAAGGTGTATGCCGCATTGGTGTATGACCATTTGCCAAGTTTGCGTGCACGATCTATGCTGTCGTGCCCATAGGCATAGTCGGTAAAAAGGCGCTCGTTCCATTGCATATCGGAATGCAGCATGCCAAATGGCTGTAAGACTTCTTCGCGAATGATTTCGCGCAGTGGTTTGCCGGTAATTTTTTCCATGACCCGCTGCAAGTAATAGAAGCCTTCACCGGAGTAGCTGTAACGGGTGCCCGGGTCGAACTGCAGGTGCAACGGTGTTTGGTACCATGCGGGCTGGCCAACGGGGCCTTCCCAGTTTTGCAGGCCGCTGCGATGGGTGAGCACCATGCGGGCCGTGATCAGTTTTCCCCTTGGTTCATTTTGCAAGCGGTCATAGCTGTAATAACGCGACAAAGCGGTGTCGGGATGGATTAATCCGCGGTCATATAGGCGAAAAAAGGCGTATGCCGTCACTACTTTCGTGAGAGAAGCCGCCTGGAAAATGCTGTTGCCGGTAATGCTGTCTGTCTCGCCGGCCCGTCGAACGCCAACACAGTATTCCTCCGTTTTTCCGTTTTTCACATATACCACCTGAATGGCAGGTACACCATTTTTTGCGGCGACTTGCGCCACTTCGTCCGTGCGGGATGTAAAAAGGAAGCAAAGCAGAAAAAGAAATTCATTCATTCATACCAGGTTCGGGGTAGTAAACTACGATATCTCCCGAACCTGTCCAAGGGCTTCCACCCGTCGGGTGGCACCCGACGGGTGGAAGCCCTTGGCATCTTTGATCCTTTGCGTCCTCTGCGTGAAACAAAAAAAGCATTGCTCACGACATTTCTTCCGACGCCCTGGCCTGGTGCTCCCACAGCGCATTAAAAACAGAAGAGCTCTTCTTGAGTACAGCGAAGCTTCCTTCATCGGCGATACGCCCGTTTGCCATTACATAAATGTAATCGAAGTAAGGAAGCAGGTATAAACGGTGAAGGGTTGATATCACTGCTTTGTCGGCGAAAGCCGTAAACATCTTCTGGTAGATCTGTATTTCGGTTTTGGGATCTACGCTGCTGGTGGGCTCGTCGAGCAGCACGATGTCGCTGCCCTGTGCCGCCAGCACACCGCGGGCCAGCGCCAGCCGTTGTTTTTGTCCGCCGGAAAGATTCACGCCCTTTTCCTGGATATTCGACTGCAGCCCGTTTGGCAGTTGCTCCACCACCTCTTCAAAAGAGGCCGTACGGCAAACGGCTGTTACTTCTTCTGCAGTGAAAGGCAATCCAAGGGTGATATTGTGTTCGATGCTGCTTTCAAAAATCTCGGGCTCCTGCGGAAACAGGGTAATGGCGGCCGACAACGCTTCGTGGTTCACCGGTTCGGTGCCGTCGACCCTGATCTCCATGCCTGGCCCAGGCGAATACAAGCCGCGCAGTACGGCCAGTAGCGTCGATTTGCCGCTGCCGCTTTCGCCGATAATGGCGACTTTTTTGCCTCTTTCCAGTTGCAGGCAGATGTTCTGCAGCCCCTGGTAACCGGCTTTCTGCTGTTCGGCACTGTGAGAAAAAGAAAGGTTGGAAACGGCGATCGACCGCCACTGCGCGGGCAGCATTTTCCCCTCTTCAGGAAGATGGTGCTCGCGGTAAGCCGTTTCAATGAAACGCGCCGTTTGCACATCGGTATTGTATTGCACTACCTGCGTGTACTGGTAGGCGATGTCATGAAAAACACTGGTAAACTGGTTTACAAAGCCCAGCAGCGCCACCAGGCTTCCGAGCATGAACACCGAACCGGGGCGCGTATGCTGGTAAATATACCCCACCGCCGTGATGACATACACCAGGGTGACCATCGTATCGGCTGCAAACCATTTCCATTCGTTGATACGCGCGCTTCGGGCAAAGGGCGAAAAAATACCTCCTACCTTACCCAGCAGGCTTTTTTCCATTCTCTTCTCCAGCCGCAGGGTGATCACCGTTAGTATATTGGAAAGGCTGTCGAACAGCGACGCGGAAACAATGTGCTCTTTTTCGTTCTTCTCATCGATCGCTTTCATATAAGGCCGGTCGAACCGGAAGATCAGGAAAACCGTAACGACCCCGATCAGCACGCCCACCAACCCGAAAACAGGCGAAAAGATCAGCATGGCAACGAGCGATGAAATGAATTTGGTCAGCGTATAAAAATACATGAAGCCGTTCGAAAAGAAATCTTTCAGGGCCTCGTATGCTTTACGTATACGGTTGATGGTGGTGCCGCTGTGGTGATCCTGGTGCCATTGCACCGGCAGGTGCAGTGTTTTGTGGTACAGCTCTTCAAGAAAATTCCGGCCGAGATGAAAAGCGAGATAATTCTCATATACCCGCGCCGGCCCGTGGAAGGCCCACTCCGCCAGTTTAAGCCCCAGTACCGCCACCGCATACACCCAGGCATAATGCAATTGCATGATGCCTTTTTCCTGCACGGCATTGATGAACCAGCCGTATAGCAGCGGGTTCATGACTGAAATGATACTGGCTGCAATAAACAGCGAGTATATCAGCACAAATCGCTTCTTCTGCGTTCGGGCATACCGCCAGGCGATACCAAGCAGCGACAGGTAAGGGTTCTTCATACATTGATCAGCTTACGCACGCATCGGTCAATTCCCGGTTCTCTTATATTTTCATTGTTCGCTGCTGCAGGAAGCGAATCACTTCGGCATCGCTCTCGAACCTGTTCCCGATATTGACAAAGCTTTTGGCCAGCAGGTCGTATCGCTTCGACATCAGGTAAAGCCATACATGCAGAAAATGGATGCCGTCGAATACAATGGCGTCGTTCGCCGCGTAGCGGTCGATATTCTGCTGAAAATGGATGGGGTGCTCCGTCCAGTGCAGGGTGGGCTTTTCATGATGGCTGATATGATAGCCGTCGTTCCAGCACTTGTGGTTGTAGTTCGTATTGATGCAGGTAATGCTGTTTTTGTATTCGTTGCCGGGATCGGCCGCACAGATAAAGCTGTGCTGCGCCCAGTTGCCCAGCATCATGATCAGGCGGGAGAGCAGGAAGGGAATGATAAATACGACCAGGGTAGCCTGCCAGTTGATAAAGCTGAGCAGTATGCACATCAGGATGAAACTGAATTCGCCCCGCAACAGCCGGCCGCGGAGCTTGCGCCTGTTCTTGCGCACAAAATATTGCGACAGGTTATAGATGACCAGGAAAAAAAAGCGAATAAAATACCTCAGAAAATCGCGCAGGGAATCGCGCTGGTAATGCATGGTGCAGCTATCATCGTCGTCGAGGTTGTTTTCGGCATGGTGCATGCCGATGTGGTGCACGAAATACGTTTCGGGCGATTGCCCGAAAAAGGGCCCGATCACCCAGGGCAGGTAGTAATTGAGCACCTGGTACTTCTTCTTAAAGAAAGGACGGTGCGAGGTACAGTGCAGCATCAGCCCGAACGGTCCCTTGAATACGAAATTGTTCAGCACCTGGTAAGCGATCGCAACAGCGCCCCATACCCAGCCGGTAATGAATGGCATATACAATAAAAAGGCCAGCGGCAACAGGGAGAAGCTGATTTGCAGGGTGAGGTAAACAAAAGGCAGGTCACGTTCATCACGGATCAGCGATAGCAGCCATTGGGTAATCCGGCCTGTACGCGCGGGCGGCGTATAGGTCGGGTCGGTCAGAGTGGCAAAAGACTTCATGTCGGTTGGTTGCTTTCGGGTAATCTAGCGATTAAACGACGTATTGGCAAAAAAAGATACAATATTTTAATCTCCGCAAGCCGGTCCTTTTACAGTAGCTGAAGCTGGTTGGCCATGTGCACCATCGCCGCTATATTTTTGGCGTTGAACTTCGACAGCAGGTTTTTCCGGTGTGTTTCTACGGTAAGCACGCTGAGGTAAAGCCGGTTCGCAATTTCGCCGCTGGTGAGCCCGCCGGCCAGCAGCGCCAATATTTCTTTTTCGCGCCGGGTAAGCAGCAACTGGTTTTCATCGTTCGTTTTCATCGTCTGCATGACCTCCTCGCTCAAATACACACCGCCCTGCTGAACGGTACTGATGGCCAGCAGCAGCTCTTCGGCGGTGGCGTTCTTCAGCAGGTAACCCGAAGCGCCACTCTTGAGCATGGAGTCTATGTAGCTGTGCTGGTTGAACGTGCTCAGGCCGATTATCCTGATCTCGGGGTACAGGCGCTTCACCTCCTTGCAGAGATCGATGCCGCTGGGCCCCGGGAGGTTGATATCCAGCAGAATGACCTCCGGTTGTTCCTGTGCCAGGAAAGAAAGGGCGGATGCCGCATTGGAGCCGTGGCCGATAAGGTGTATGTTGCTTTCATCTTTCAGCAAAGACCGGATGCCTTCAATGACCATATAATGGTCGTCTATGATAAAAACAGTGATCGGATTCATGCTGCAAATTCAATTAAAACAGAGGTTCCTTTTCCGGGAGTGGACTCAATATCGAGCTTTCCTTTCAGAAACTCCACCCGGTTCCTGATATTGCTCCACCCGATGCCATTTGTCTGCCCGATAACGGCAGGATCGAACCCCCTGCCATCGTCTTCTACCGTAACGGAAAAGCGGCCGTTGGCGGCGCTGACCTGCACCAGCGCCGTGGTGGCGGCTGCATGCTTGACGGAATTGCTGACCAGCTCCTGTACGATACGGTACACGGTAAGCGATGCCATGTCGCTGATCGTCGCCCCGTCGAGCGCCAGCGAACGGTAGCTGACCTTCAGGATGCCGCTTGCCGTAATGTCTTTACAGAAATCGCGCAAGGCGGCGTCTATCCCGAATTTATTCAGGTTCTCGGGCATCATATTGTGCGCCACCCGCCTGATCTCCTTGATAGAGCTGTCGAGCATATCGATGCTTCGTTCCAGCGTCTGCGTATTTTCGGCCGTGGCCACAAAGCCTCCCTTGATGCTGTTCAATGAATGCTTGATACCGCTTAGCATGCCGCCCAGCCCGTCGTGCAGGTCTTTTGCCAGCCGGCTTCGCTCTTTCTCCTCTCCTTCCAGCACGGCCTCGGTAGCCGCCAGTTGTTTTTCCATTTCAAGCTCGCGAATACGTTGCTGCTGCATTTTCCGCTGGTTGTGCTGGTTTCGCAGGGTCAGCAAGAAAACCAGCAACAGCATCAGGGCCGCGGCCGCCAGCGAATAGTTCAGTACGTTCTTTTGCCGCAGCGAATGATATTGCTGCAGTATCAGGTTGTTCTTCCGGTCGGTTTCATGCTGCACCTCCAGCTCGGCCGCATATCTTTTGGTTACTACGCTCGACAGGGAATCGCTGATGGTTTTGAATGCACGATAGTATTTCAGCGCGTTCTTGTGGTCGCCCGCCGCAGCATAATTATCCGAGATATACTGAAGACATCCGCCCAGATGCGCGTATTCGCCCGTCTGTTTCACTTCGTCGTACACGGCGAACAGCGCCTTGCCGGCTTCCGCGTACTCTTTTCGGAGGGTCAGGATATGCGCCAGTTGCAATTCCGACTGGCGCCGGCTGAACAGATCGCCGTTTTGCACGGCCAGCGCATAGCTCTCCCGGAAAGCCCCGGCTGCCGAATCCAGCTTCTCCAACTGCATGTAAACGCTGCCGGCTACCAGGTGATAGGCCGTGCGGAAATGGGGTGATTCGGTGGCTGCATAATACATCCGGGCCGAATCGAGGTAAGTCGACGAGGCAGCCAGCCGGTTCTGTATCAGCAGGCACAAGGCCAGGTAGGAATAGGATTTGAACAGGTCGGAGCGTTTTTCGGTTATTCTTGCCAGTGAGAGCGCTTTCCGGATATACTCCTCTTCTTTGTTGTACTCGAGCATTTCCCGATAAAGGGTCGACAGGTTGAGCAGGCCGTTGATGGCATCGGTCCGGGCGCCGGTTTGATCGAACAATGCCAGCGCCTGCAGGTTGGCTTCTACCGATTTCGGAAGATTGTTCAGCCGCTCATAATTCCCGCCCATGGTTTGGTACACCAGCGCTTCGACCTGCAGCCGGCCGGGATGCTCCGACTGCCGCAGGTACAGCAGGGCGCTGTCGAGCACTTTCTGTACCAGCCCGTACTTGCCCTGGGCGGTGTAAGGGAAAGACAGGTTCTGGTAAATGATACCCAGCTCATAATACAACTCCTTATCCCTGGCCTGGTCGATGGCCTTTCGGTAAGCCTGGAAGGATTGCGCGGTATCGGTGTTCTCGTATTCGATCGCCAACTGCAAGCGGGTCATTACCTGCACGCTATCGGGCAGCTTCCTGCCCAACTCCGTTCGCAGGCTGTCGATGGTGCGGGGCGACTGCGCAAACAGGCTGGTCTGTGCAATAACAAGCAGCACCCCCAAGAGCTGCTTTGGCAATACGCTGCCATGCATAAAGTAGCTAAGAAGCCGGCCTGCACCCATTGTTACAAATTAAACGCCAATCGCCAACATATCGCCTACCTTTTTTCGGTGATTTTTTGGGCCTATCTTTATCGGCCTTTAACACATATATTTTCATAATGGATAAACACGAAAGTTGCCCATCACCCGGTTTTCGCTTTCGGGAGGCC
This sequence comes from Flavihumibacter sp., assembly GCA_039811405.1. Classification (GTDB taxonomy): domain Bacteria; phylum Bacteroidota; class Bacteroidia; order Chitinophagales; family Chitinophagaceae; genus Flavihumibacter. Next base: position 31,360 of record JBDHYM010000012.1, read on the forward strand.
ATGAAAAAGGAAAGCCCCCTGCAAATCGTCGGCGCCATCAATGCCAATCACGCCCTGCTGGCGCAACAGGCCGGTTTTACCGCGATCTATCTGTCGGGCGGCGGCGTTGCAGCGGGCTCGCTGGGTGTTCCCGACCTGGGCATTACGACGCTCAATGACGTACTGATCGATATAGAACGCATCACCAACGTGTGCGACCTGCCCCTGATGGTGGACGTGGATACCGGCTTCGGTCCCTCGGCTTTTAACGTGGCCCGCACCGTGAAGTCGCTGATCAAGGCAGGCGCCGCTGCCCTGCACATCGAAGACCAGGTGGGCGCCAAACGCTGCGGGCATCGCCCGGGCAAGGAAGTGGTGAGCCTGGAAGAAATGGCCGACCGCCTCAAAGCGGCCGTGGACGCCCGCACCGATGAACATTTTGTGGTCGGCGCCCGTACCGATGCGTTTGCCAGCGAGGGTCTGGAAAAGACACTGGAAAGAGCCGTGGCCTATAAAGACGCCGGCGCGGATTTTATTTTTGCCGAAGCGGTGCCCGACCTTCAGTTGTACCGGAAGTTCGCCGAAGCCACAGGTATTCCCGTACTGGCCAATATTACCGAGTTCGGTATGATACCGATGTACACGCTGGAAGAATTGAGGGCAGCCGGCGTGGCGCTGGCATTGTATCCCCTCTCCGCCTTCCGGGCGGCGAACAAGGCTGCCCGCAATGTGTATGAGCATATCCGGAAAGACGGCACGCAGCAGCAGGTGCTCGATACCATGCAAACCCGCGAAGAGCTGTATGCAAGCATCGGCTATCATGCGTATGAACAGAAATTAGACAGTCTCTTTAAACAACAGAAAGATGTCAAATAACGAAAGCGGTTTCAAACCGAAAAAAAGCGTGGCGCTCTCGGGCGTGGTGGCCGGCAATACCGCGCTGTGCAGCGTGGGGAAAAGCGGCAACGACCTGCATTATCGCGGATACAATATTCTCGACCTGGCCGGCAACGCCTCGTTCGAAGAAGTGGCCTACCTGCTTATTTACGGCACCCTGCCCACTGCGCCGCAACTGGCCGCTTACCAGACACGGCTGAAATCGCTGCGCGGGCTGCCGAGGGCGGTGAAGAACGTATTGCAGCAAATACCGGCTGCAGCGCATCCCATGGATGTGATGCGCTCCGTGGTGTCGGTGATGGGTACTATCCAGCCCGAAAAAGACGATCATAACCTGCCGGGCGCCCGCGATATTGCCGATAAGCTGCTGGCCTGTTTCAGCTCCGGCCTGCTGTACTGGTACCATTACGCGCACAATGGCCGCGAAATAGAAGTAGAAACCGACGACGACAGCATAGGCGCCCATTTCCTGCATTTGCTGCACGGTCGCAAGCCGCCTGCCTCCTGGATAAAAGCCATGCAGGTATCGCTCAACCTGTACGCCGAACACGAGTTCAACGCCTCCACGTTTACCAGCCGCGTTATTGCCGGTACGGGCGCTGATTTTTATTCGGCCGTTACCGGCGCCATCGGCGCCTTACGTGGTCCGAAACATGGCGGCGCCAACGAGGTGGCTTTCGACATCCAGAGCCGGTATGCCTCCGCCGACGAAGCGGAAGCCGATATTCTGCGGCGGCTGGCCAATAAAGAAGTCATTATCGGCTTCGGCCACCCGGTGTACACCATCTCCGATCCGAGAAACATCGTTATAAAAGAAGTGGCCCGGCAGCTCTCTGCCGAAGCAGGCGATATGCTGTTGTATGATATCGCCGAGCGGCTGGAAACGGTGATGTGGAAAGAGAAAAAAATGTTCCCGAACCTCGATTGGTTCTC
>JBDHYM010000013.1:0-32320 GCA_039811405.1 Flavihumibacter sp.
GGTTGCACTTCCTTCTCTGCATTTGTAAATTCGAGTGTTACTTTCGGGGAATTGCAGGCAAAACAAAATGCGGCCAGAACGGCCAGTAAAGCACGCATCGGTTTGGAAATCATTACGGGAAGGTTATATCCCAAAATTATCGTATGGCTGAACGATCTCAAAATAAACCCTACGCCAATCCTTTGTTAAAGACGGGGAAAGGAAAATGGGTTGCCGGCCGCAAAGGCTGGCTTCGGGTGTTCGGCTGGACGGTACTCTGCGGACTTTTGTTTGTTGGATTGCTGTGGTGGGTGCCATTGCCTGCAGAGAAGGGCTGGTCGACCGTGGTCACCGATGCCGAAGGAACGGTGATCCATGCTTATCTCAGCGCCGATGACAAATGGCGTATGAAAACAGGGCTGGAAGAAATCTCTCCCCTGCTGCAACAGGCCATTGTGGAGAAAGAAGACAAATGGTTTTACCACCACCCCGGCATCAACCCGCTGGCCATGGTACGGGCCTTTGCCAGGAATGTATTTACTGGCCGGCGTACCTCGGGCGCCAGCACCATTACCATGCAGGTGGCGCGTTCGCTGGCGCCGGGTCGCAGAACCTATGTGCGGAAAATGCTCGAAATATTTCGCGCCTTCCAACTGGAGCTGCGTTATTCGAAAGACGAAATACTGCAGATGTACCTCAACCACGTGCCGTATGGCGGTAATATCGAAGGCGTAAAATCGGCCGCAGTGCTTTATTTCCAGAAAAATCCCTGGCATTTATCGCTTGCTGAAGTAACGGCCCTGTCGGTGATTCCCAACCGGCCCAATTCGCTGGTGATGGGGCGGGACAACGACCGTATCATGGCCGAGCGAAATCGCTGGCTGCAATACTTCCGCGAACAGGGGACTTTTAGTGAAAGCGATATCCGCGATGCCATCGACGAGCCGCTGAGCGCTTACCGGCATGCGGCGCCGCAGGAGCTGCCCCACCTGTCGTACAAGCTGAAGAAAAGCGGACAGCCCGTCATTCCCACCTGGATCAGCCGCAACACCCAGTTCAAAGTGGAAAAGTTGGTAAGCGACTATGTGCGTGGCCTGCAGTTCCAGCACATTCGCCAGGCGGCGGCGATCGTGATCGACAACAGAACGAACCGCGTGCTGGCTTATGTGGGCTCGGCCGATTTTAAAGACAGCACCGACGGCGGACAGGTAAACGGCGCCGCTGCTATCCGGCAACCGGGCTCTACCCTGAAGCCATTGTTGTACGGGATGTGCATCGACAAGGGAATGCTCACGCCGAAAACGATCATCACCGATGCAGCGGTTAACTATGGAGGGTATGCACCTGAGAACTATGATAAGAAATTCAACGGGTATGTATCGATGGACTATGCGCTGTCGCATTCACTGAATATCCCGGCGGTGAAAAGCCTGCGGGCATTGGGCAAAGACGCCTTTATTACGCAGTTGTCGTCGCTGCATTTCCGGCAGGTACAACGCGACCGGAAAAAGCTGGGACTGTCGATGATATTGGGCGGCTGCGGCACTACGCTGGAAGAGCTGACGGCTTTGTTTGCAGGCCTTGCCCGCGAGGGCGTTTACCAGTGGCCAGCCTATACCCAAAACGACAGCCTGCAGCCAAAGCAGCGGATGCTGTCGGCCGGCGCCTGCTTTTTACTGGATGACATCCTCAGTAAAGTAAACCGGCCTGATTTTCCATTGAATTGGGCGGCAACCGAGAAGATGCCTCGTATTGCCTGGAAGACCGGCACTTCGTATGGCCGCCGCGATGCCTGGAGCATCGGGTATAACAAACATTATACGATTGGTGTGTGGGCGGGTAATTTCTCCGGACAGGGGGTGGCATCATTAAGCGGTGCGGAAGTGGCCACACCATTGCTGTTCAGGCTGTTTAATACGATCGACTACGACAATGAGAAGGAATGGTTCCAGCAGCCGGCCGAGGTGGCCGTGCGTGCGGTATGCCCGGTGACGGGTTTATTGCCGGGCGAACACTGCGAACAAACGGTGACCGATTATTTTATTCCGCTGGTATCGGGTACGCAAACCTGCCATCACCTGCAGGAGATCGCGGTAAGCGCCGATGAGTCGATCTCCTATTGCAACAGTTGCCGGCCGGCCGCCGGGTATAAAAAGCTGTTGTACCAGTTGTACGACGCCGATATGCAGGCATGGCTGGCGGAAAGACATATCATTTACAAGAAAGTGCCGCCGCATAACCCCGCCTGCGAAACGATTTTCCGGGATGCCGCACCGCAGATTAAGAGTCCGCAGGCCGATGCGGAATACCTGATCGAAAGAAAAAACCCCGAGCCGTTGCAGCTTGTTTGCCAGGCCGGCAGCGATGTGAGCAAAGTGCACTGGTACATCAACAACCGTTTCTATAAAACGGCCGAGCTGGGCCAGAAAGTTTTTTTTGTTCCCGAAGAAGGGCCGGTGAAGATTTCATGTACCGACGATAAGGGCCGGAATAAGGACGTGTGGATCAGGGTGCGGTATATGGATTAGTTGTCGTCGGAAGAAAAATACCAGTTCACATTCAGCGCCAACAAGCGATCAAAAGCACCGCGGTAGCTGCTGCCCACTAATATGCCGGTACTGTTCCCCGATTCATCTACCGGTATGCAGATCACGTCTTCAAAATGGTTGCTGAACACCCGTTGCGGCATCAGGCTGCCGGTGTATATCTCTTCCCAGTGTGTTTCAATATAGGCGAGCGTTTCGGGCAGGAGCGGTTCAAAACTGTTGGCATTGTGCACGAGCCCGCCGAGAACGCCGTTGCTGATCGACATCAGCAACAGAAAAGTCTCCAGATTCTCCGCTTCGGGCAGCCATTCGCTGCCGGACGAAGCGGGCGCATAGTTGCCATATACCGGCGGGTCGTCTTGCGTCAGATCGGTTGCTTTTATGCCCCAGTAAGCAACTACCTGGTTCTCTTCATAGAAAACAAGGTGGTCGTCGTCGCTGAAGCCCACCTGGTTTTCGGGGTTCAGCAGCCGGTTGTGCGAGGCTGTTATCTCTTCACATCTTCCCAGTTCCAGGTAGAATTTTTTTAATACGGCCGGCGTTCTGATCTCCAGCCTGTTCTCCAATGCGGCAACGGCTTCTTCAGAGAAGCCAGGTGTTGTATTGGCTGGAATATTGAATAGCTTCCTGAGATTATCTATGTAGTTCATGGGAATAAAGCTAAAATAAAACCGGAGGAAATGGATTTTCCCTCCGGCTTCCGGTTTAGCCGGACGGTTTAAAACTTATAAGCGATGCTGGCTACGGCATTGAATCTTTTCTGCGGGTTTGTTGACCAGTAACCAATATAATATTGCTTGTTCGACAGGTTGTTTCCATTCAGGCCGAACCGGAAATGACGGGTGGTATAGGATATCGCCGCATTCAGCAGGGTATATGAAGGAAGGAAGAACTGGCCGGTATTGCTGTTGTCGATAACAAGGTACCTGTCGGCATAATTTCCGCCGATGCCAAAACCGAGTCCCTTCGCCTTACCTGAAGGAATAGAATAATGCACCCAAAGATTTGCCAGTGTACCTGGTCCCTGCCCACCGATTACGCGGCCTTTTTCGGCATAAAAGTCGCTGCCGTTACCAGTTATCACCTGGGTTTTGCCATTGGAGAAACCGGCTGTCATGCTCAGGCCTTTCGCGGGGTATGCACGCAGCTCAAATTCGATTCCCTTGCTGCCTACTTTTCCGCCCTGCGTATAGTCATTGGGGTTATTGGCCATCGGTGTAACCCGGTTGGATACTTTAATATCGTAATAGGAAAGCGTGGCTTCCAGTTTTTCCTGCAGCAGGTTCAGTTTGGCGCCGGCTTCCCACTGGTTGGCCTGCTCTGGTTTGAATGACTTCACATGCGGATTGCTGCCGTCTGCATCTGCTGCGGTAAGCGGATCCACGTTGATGAAAGCGTTCATATAGTTGCCGAACAGCGACACGCGGTCGGGTACCACCTGGTAAACCAATCCGAACTTGGGCGACAATGCCCATTGGTTATAGTCATCTTCAGCGGTTGATTTCTCGCCTTTTGAATCGAAATAATCAAGACGAAGGCTTGCCATCACCATTAGGTTGTCGGTGATGTTGAATACATCTGATATGTAGGCGGCATAATTGTTATTGCCTACATTGCTGTGCCCCGGCTCCTGTGAAGCCAGCAGGTTGTCGATGGCCGCGCGTGTCAGGTAAACGGGCGAAGACGCTTCATCGGTGTAGGGTTCGATATAGTTGACATCACCTTGCGGCGTAACATTTCTTGCCCAGGCCCAACCCGAACCATTGTCAACAATACTTGTATTGAAATAATCCAGCCCCGCCACCATGCGGTTGCGAAAACGGCCAAGATGAAAATCGCCGGTGAAATTTTGCTGGATATCGGTTGAGACAGTTTGGCTGTTGGCATTGGTAAACCATTGCCCAAACCAGTTATCGCCGGCAACATCATCCCAGATATAACTGTAGATGCCATTCGAACGCACGGTGTTGCGCGAAACTGCTGTTTGCGAGGTCCATGCCGGCGATAGCTTATACATCATTTGCGCCTGGAAATTGGCCCTTGGATTTTTGATGGTCAGGTCGTTGCTGGTGAAAGATAGCTTCGGGTTCAGATCAAGCTCACTGATGTTTTTAAAATCAAGCGGACTGAAGCGGTCGCTGTTAAAGAATACAGGCGCCACCGCTCTTTCTTCTTCAAGAAACTCTGCCATGAATTGAAAGGAGAGCCGGTCGTTCACCTGGTATGCCAGCGAGGGTGCCAGAAAAAAAGACTTTTTGTAACCTGCATCCTGAAAGCTGTTCTCGGAGTGATAGGCGGCATTTACCCGCAATGCAATCTTTTCTGTTTTGCTCAAAGGCGTATTGACATCAATGCTGAAGCGGTTTAATCCGAAGCTGCCGAACTGATAAGTGAATTCACCTCCCGTATGAAAATAAGGCTTTTTGGTAATGGTATTGATGAGTCCGCCATAGCTGTAAAAACTGCCGCCGAACAGTGTGCCGCTGGGCCCTTTGAGCACCTGGATCTCCTCGATATTAGCGGGATCGAGGTTGCCGCTGGTGCGCGTAGGCAGCCCGTTGGTCAGGGCAGATTGTGCTTCAAATCCGCGTAGTGAAAAATAAGCGCCGCCATCGCCGGTTCTTCCGGTCGATTCCCAGGTGCGCGACATATTTGGTACGTTGCGGATGGCATCGTCGAAGTTGGTAATATTCTGCTGTTTCATTAATTCCACTCCTACTGAGCTATAAACCTGCGGGTTCTCCAGGTAACGCAGGGGTATCTTTGCAGCGATAGAATTTTCCCGGTTGAGGCGATGACTGGAAACGGTGACTTCTTCCAGTTCATTGGCATTTACCTTTAGCTGAAAACGAAGATGAAGCGTTTCGCCGGTTGTTACGGTTACCGGTTGTTCTTCTGCCCCGGTTCCCACAGCAGAAACCTTGATGGTGTAAGTACCGGCACGGATGCCCTGTATGCGAAAGTTTCCTTTCTCGTCTGTAATGCTTCCCCATGATGTTTTGATAAGCTGGATGGATACGCCTTCGGCGGGCTGCCCATCGCTGGTAAGTACCGTTCCGCTGATACTACCATGCCGGTTCTGTGCGAACGAAATAAGCGGCAAAAGCGCTGACAAAAAAATTGCCAGTAGTGAAGTTGTTCTGGTCATGTGCAGGTTTTTGGGACGCCAAACTTCGACCATTACAGTTGCTCTTTTGTCTGCTTGCGGTAAAATCGTTTACGATATCGGGAAAACTTCACCGGCTTTTCCGGTAGGCCGGGCATACGCATTACCCCCGCCTGTTCTTCTTCTTTTGTTGCGGGTAATTTTTCTCCCAATCTTCCCGGGTGATTATAAACAGGCTGTTGTTTACGCAATTCCATACCGATACATGGTTCTGCGCTACTACCATATAGCTATCCCAGCGCGCGAATTTCTGGTAAAGCAATAGTGTAGCGATATCGGTGGCGGTAATGAATTCGCCGGAGGAAGGCTGGTGGGAATGAATGCCTTTGACCGGGTCATTGATATGTGTGGGGTCAAACTCGGCCGTCATGATGTTATTGTGGAGCTTCGTTGATGAGACCAGTTCATTCTGCGTACTGAAATGCAGCAGCAGGTCGTTGCCGAAAATGATCAGTCCGTTAGATTTGGGGCCCGTGAGCACATACACTTTCCTTTCGCTGCCATTGATCAGCGGAACGATATTCAGGCTTGTATTTTCATAGAGGTCGACCAGGTTTCCCTTTTGCAAAGCGGCGTAAGCGGCTGTACGTAACAGATAGTAATCTTTCTCGATCGCTGTCATTTCCCTTTCTGCCAGGTCGGTGCGGGCCTTTTTTGGATTGAAGGAGCTGTCGAGCGTTACGGTGCCGATTATCCGCGGATTGCTTCCCTTGTTAATGAAAGCGCAGATAAAGGCATTGTTTTCCCGGTAAGAAAAATAGCCACCAATGTTGCCGGTCTCCTTGTATTTGTCGATAAAAAGGTCGGTTGCATGCCAGGAAGTGATTTCGGACTGGTAGATGCGTGTTCCTTCTGCTTTCAGGCTGTCGGAAATGGCGGACAGGTCTTGCGCCAGCGCAGTGGCGGAAGCGAATACGGCCACGGCTGCCAACCAGTTTTTCCCGGGGATATGCTTTTTCGGATTCATATTTCAGGACCGGCCAGCCGGTGCTGTATGGGTATCGGTCAAAGCAGGCTATTTATTGTGACCGGCGGCCTTTTTTATTGACATATTATTCCCCGGTATAAGCCAGGGGCGGCCCCACTACCTGCATGTCCAACGGTACCGACATGCTTATTGGCTTAATTGTTGCAATTTTGTCGAATTAAGAGCGGGCAGCCGCACTACCATTCAAAACAGTTATGCAAAAAACAATTGGTCTCCTGGTGGGGAGTTTACGAAGAGAATCGTTTTCAGGAAAGATCGCCCGAGCACTGCTGGAGATGGCGCCGCCCGGTTTTGTATTCAAAGTTGTTTCGCTGGCGGATCTGCCGATATACAATGCCGACTTTGACACTGATAATCAGCCGCCGGCTTCCTATACCGCTTTCCGGGAAGAGGCCAGCACGCTGGACGGTCTCATTTTTATAACCCCCGAGTACAACCGCTCTGTGCCGGCGGTATTGAAAAATGCGCTCGATATCGGGTCCAGGCCGGTAGGCAAAAATGTGTGGAAGGGAAAGCCTGGAATGGTAATCAGCCATTCGCCCGGCAGCTATGGCGGCTTCGGTGCGAACCATCATTTACGCCAGTGCCTCGTGCCCCTGAATGTGCCTGCCATGCCTGCGCCGGAACTATACCTCGCCAAAATAGCCGAATCTTTTGATGAGGGCGGCATGATCAAAGACGGCGCTACCAAAGAATTGCTGAAGAAAGGGGTTGCTGCGTATGTGGAATGGTTTTCAAAATTGCATGGATAGATAGCGTCTGCTACTGAAACAGCCAATAGCTGCTGATATAAAAAATGCTCTTTGTATATGTTCGATTTCCGGTTACAGGTATTTTATACGGTGGCGAAAAAGCTGAACTTTACGCGTGCGGCAGAAGAGCTCTTTATCTCCCAGCCGGCGGTTACCCGGCATATCCAGGAAATCGAAAGCCATTTCAAGGTGCAGCTCTTCGAGCGCCAGGGGTCACGCATAAAGCTGACCGCTGCGGGTAAACAGTTGCAGCAATATGCGGGGGATGTGCTTATGCGCTATCGCCAGCTTGAATTTGACATGGGCCTGCTTACGCGCCAACACAAAGGTGCCCTTCGCATAGGCGCCAGCACAACCGTGGCGCAGTATGTATTGCCTCCTGTGCTCGCCGCCTTCCACGAAAAATTCAAAGAGATCCAGGTGACACTCGCCATTTTCAATACAGAGCAGGTAGAAAAGGCGTTGCTGCAAAAAGAGATCGACCTGGGTGTTATCGAGGGACAAACAAAAAGCAAACAGTTTACCTATGCTCCCTTTGTAGAAGACGAGCTAGTGTTGACGGTGAATGCACGGCATCCCCTCGCCAAAAAAGCGGCGATTAAACCCGATGAATTGCTGAAATGGCCCTTCTTATTAAGGGAGCCGGGTTCCGGCACACGCGAAGTGCTGGCCAATGCATTGCGCCGCTGTGGTATAAAAATCAACCAGTTGATATCCGGAATGCAACTGGGCAATACCGAAAGCATGAAAGCCTATCTCCGCCATTCGCCCTCGCTTGCTTTTTTGTCGGTACATGCCATCGCAAAAGAGCTCGAAAACAAAGAGCTCTCGGTTGTTGAGGTTAAGGGACTAAAAATCAACCGTAGTTTTTACTTCATTGAGCCCCAGGGCCAGGCTGATGCGGCGGCCGAACTTTTCCGGAAATTCACCGCACATTATAACTTTAGGTTATAGTCAATCAGGAATGTTGATTTCCAGCTATCGCCATGAAGCAGGAGATTTGTGTGGCAAAAGATAGCTGATCACAAATACGGTTATGAAACGACATTGGCCCGCGGTGATAATATTGATAATAGTGATGGTAGTTATTGCCAGCGAGTTCATTTCAGGCTACCGGAAACGTGCGGCTGCAGTCAAGGCAGCTACAATAAGCTCCGGACCGGTGGATACCGCCTGGCGGGGCTGGAGTTATTTTCATATACCGCGGCAGGCAGAAGACAGCGATTTGATCTGGTACGGTTATGAACTGATCGCGCATACGGCAGACTACCTTGGTCCGCGGGGTAGCGTGATGCAGATTACCAATGGTATGAACTGTCAGAACTGTCATCTCGAAGGTGGTACGGTTCCTTATGGTAACAATTACGGAAAGGTTTTTTCTACCTACCCCAAATACCGGGCAAGGAACCACGGCGTACAGACCATCTATGACCGCATTAACGATTGCCTCGAGCGAAGCCTGAACGGCCGGCAACTCGATAGCAATTTGCGTGAGATGAAAGCAATGTATGCCTATATGGAATGGCTGGGCAGCGATGTGCCGAAAGGCGCTTCTCCCGGTGGAACCGGACTGGTGAAATTGCCCTATCTCGACCGCGCTGCCGACCCCGAGGCGGGCAGAAAAGTGTATGTGAGCCATTGCCAGACCTGCCATGGTGCAAACGGTGAAGGCCAGGTTGACAGGCAAACTAACGCGTATGTATACCCGCCGTTGTGGGGGCCGCATAGTTACAACGACGGTGCAGGCCTCTTCCGGATCAGCAATTTTGCCGGATTTGTGAAGAACAATATGCCTTTCGGGATCGATTATCAGCACGCTACATTGTCGGATGCGGAAGCCTGGGATGTGGCTGCGTTCGTGAACAGCCGGGAGCGGCCGCATAAAGACCAGTCCGCCGATTGGAAAGAAGTGGCCGACAAGCCGATCGACTTTCCCTTTGGACCCTATACAGACAGCTTTCCGGAAACGCAGCACAAGTATGGTCCCTTTGAGCCGATCCGTACCGCTCTTGAGCAGGCATCAAAATAGTTTCACACCCAAAAAATACAACATGAAAAAAATGATCTTTTGCGGACTGGCAGCGGGCTTGCTGATGACCGGCGCCACAGCACAGACGACCGGTGATCCGTTGGCTGCCAATGCCGCCTTTACCGGTGCCAAGGCTGAAAAGAAAAAATACCAGGCGATCTACCAGCTCGACAATGGTGATCCGAAGATTATCGAAAAAGCCATCCGCAATATCAACAATGCCCTGGCGGATCCGCGACTGGCCGGCAAACTTACGGTAGAGCTGGTTACTTTCAGCGGAGGTACCGAGACCTGCCTGAAAGGTAACAAGTTTGAAGACGATCTGAAAAGCTTGGTGGAAAAGGGAGTTATCATTGCTCAATGCGCCAACAGCCTGCGCGAACGAAAGATCGACCGAAGCCAGTTGTATGATTTTATTGCGCTCGTTCCCAGCGGGAATGGCGAGTTGATTCTTCGCCAGCAGCAGGGCTGGGCCATTGTCAAACCCTGATATAATTGCAATATGAAAAAAAGTACAGTGGCCGTGGCAGCCTTACTACTCGCTGCCGGTATCGTAAAGGCGCAGGAGCATCGCTTTGATCCTCCCTGGAACCAGCCGCCCGAAAGCAAGGTGATGTTCACCATACCCGGAATCGACAATGTGCCCGATCTCTACGGCGATATCAATGATCCGCAACTGGTGGTGTTTTTTGCCGGTAACCAGTTTATGTGTGTGGATGAATTGCTCGTGGCCTTCAAAGAAGTCCATCCGCAATACCAGCGTGTGTTCGCGGAGACCCTGCCGCCGGGTATTTTGGCCAAACAGATAGAAGGCGGATCGCTTACCATCGGCAATATGCGGATTACCCTTCAGCCCGATGTATACACCGCCGGTAAATCACGCATGTTGCAGATGATGCCTTATATGGAAGATACCATGACCTATGCGTATAACCGTCTTGCCATCATGGTGCAGAAAGGCAACCCAAAAAAGATTGCCGGGTTGAAAGACCTGGGTCGCAAAGAGGTGCGCGTCAGCATGCCCAATCCCGCCTGGGAAGGAATCGGCGGCCGCATCGAGGAGGCCTATGTAAAAGCCGGCGGCGAGGCGTTGAAGAAAGCGATTATGCAAACCAAGGTAAACGAGGGAAGTACTTATCTCACCCAGATTCATCACCGGCAAACGCCTTTGCGGGTGTTGTATGACCAGAGCGATGCCGGCCCGGTATGGTATTCGGAAGCGTTGTACCAGCAGATGCTGAAGCACCCGGTGGAGTTGGTTTCTATTCCTGAAAAAGAAAATATCAAGGCTGTTTATATGGCTGGTATCGTGAAAACAGCGCCGCACCGCGAGGCCGCCACGGCATTTATGGCATTCCTGGCTGGTGAACAGGCGCGGGCGATTTACCGGAAATACGGGTTTACAACAGCTTTATAGCTACAACTAGTTGCTTCCATATTTTGGCCAAAAACTGTAAACAAAATAGCTGCGGTTATTTGGCCGGGACCTATTTCGACCATTTTCCTGACCTCAGGAAGATGGTATTCTGTTTTACGCTTATGGATACTACAGCGACTGTTTCAAATTGTACGAATAGCTGTTTGGTCTTCTTTGATTTCCTGTTTCCAATTTAAAAAGGGAAATTCTAATACGAGATTATAATCAATGACCGCTTGCTTTACGCGGGCTGTTTTCCAGTAGCTCCTGCATTTTTTGTTGCAGGAGCTTTTTGTCAGGAAGCTTTGTCTGGTATTGGGCGATCATCGCCGGACTCACATTCCTGCTCAAGGCGTATTCTACTACTTCGCTGTCTTTCGTTTTACATAACAAAATGCCGATTGACGGGTTTTCCAGCTCTTTTTTGACATTCCGGTCAAGCGCTTCCAGGTAAAAGTTAAGTTTGCCGAGGTGTTCCGGCTTAAATTCCTCAATCTTCAGTTCAAAAACAACCATGCAATGCAATTCCCTGTGATAAAAAAGCAGGTCAAGGAAATAATCTTTCATGCCTACCTGGAGCTTAAACCCGTGGCCCATAAACAGGAAGTCATGCCCCAATTCCAAAATGAAATTTTTCATTTGGGCTACCACTGCCTGTTGTAGATCTTTTTCGGAATACAGCTCGGGCAGATCGAGGAATTCAGTAATATAAGTATCCTTGAACAATTGCCGGATCCTAGCCGCTTCGGGATGAATAATTTTGTTGTTGTCCGATAATACCTGCCGTTCGAAAGCAGCCGATTCGATCTGGCGGCGCAGCTCGCGCACAGTCAACTTTTGTTCGATGGCGAGCCAGAGGTAGTAAATTCGCTCTTCCGGCCCCGCCGTTTGGGTAATAAGTTCCAGGTGATGCGACCAGGAAATCTTACAAAGGGCGCTCAATAATTGTTTCTCTTTTTCAATTTGCGTCAGCACTGTCGACGCAAATTCATCTCCTTTATTTTCAACCCCTTGTAATTGCGTCAACACTGTTGACGCAATTAGCGGAAACGAGCTTAGCTGGCTTTTTTGCGGCAATATAACCTCGTCGACTCCGGTCGTCCAAAGCTCATAAAAGCGTCGCATTCTTTCCAGAGAACGCTTTTCAAAGCCACGGATACCCGGCTTTTCGCTTTTTATAAAAGCGGAAAGCTGCTCTATGGTTTTATCTCCCCAAACCGACTGCCGTCTCTTGAAGCTGATAAATTTTCCCAACATCCAGTTGAGCATTACCAACTCGGCATTTACTGATTGTAAAACCCGGTTCTTGCTGTTTCTGATAAAACCGAGTACTGATTGAAAGTTGTTCATCACATAATCTTTGCACACGTACACTTCGCCCGGTGCATAAGATTACGCCGATTCTTACACTTTAAACACCGTGTTTTCACGGTTATCGCGCGCTCCGGTTATTTACACGGTTGTAATACCGCATGTATTCCTTCGTTTTCAGGCCCGATTCTTTCAGGTCCCTTTCGTCCCATTTTCCTTCACTGGCTGCAGAGGGCTTCAGCACCGAGCAGGTTTCGTCTTTATCCGCCACCGACCAAACCAGCCAGCTTATTTTATTGGCTTCCGACCAGTCGATCCAGCGCTGCCATTCTTCGTAATTGATGGGGCCGTTGCCGGTGGCTTCCATGCCGGCACACTCGGAAATAAAAATGGGTATGCCCTTGGCCAGCGCATAATCGGCCTGGTCGCGCAGCGCCTGCTTATGAGTTGCTGCATAATAATGCAGCGTGTACATGATATTGTTATAACCTTGCAGCGGATCGTCGGCAACGATCTTCAGGTCCTGATCCCAGTGCGGCGATCCCACGAGTATGATATTGTCCTTGTCGTTGGTTCTGATCGCAGCAATTACTTCTGCTGAATACTTTTTCACATCGGCCCAGCTCTCGTGGTCAGGTTCATTGAATATCTCGTAGATGATATTGGGATACTTGCCATAAGCGGCAGAGATCTCTTTGAAGAAAGCAACCGCCTCGGCAGTGTTGATATTATGGCTGTGCCAGTCGACGATCACATAAATGCCTGCTTTGATGGCTCCCTCGATGACAGCCCGGATTTTCTCCTTGCTCTCCGACGGCTTTTTGATATAGCCGTCGTCTGGCTCAACACCCATCGCAGCACGTACCACATTCGCATACCAGTCGCTCGCCAGCCATTGCACCGCGCCTTCATTGTAAAAGCGGGGCCACCAGTTGTGCCAGCCGAAGCTCATGCCGCGCAGCACCAGGGGCTTGCCTTTGGCGTCGACCAGTTGTGCGCCTTTTACCGAGAGGCGTCCATGTTCGGCCACTGGCTGGGCATGGGTGATTACGGGCAACATCATAAATAGGAAAAAAAGAAAAGGAAACAGGCGTCGGTCGATGGGTTGTTTCATTGGTGTGGGTTGTTCCACACAAGATCGCACTATTTGCAGGGAATGTCAAGAAGACTAGCGACCGGGAAGACAATGTTCCGCCACTTTCTGCAACAGATCGGGCATGGCCGAAGCGCTGCGCATCACCAATATCAATCCTGTTAGCAATATCACTAAAGGGAAATACCGGGTGTACAACCGACCTGCATGAGCGCGCAGCCATTGTAAGCCCAGGGCGGCCAGTAACATGGTGGGAACCGTTCCCAATCCGAACCCGGCCATAAAAGCCGTGGCGCCCGCTGCAGTGCCGGCGCCTACCGAAGCCACCAGGGCCAGGTACACCATACCACAGGGAAGCAGTCCGTTGACCGCGCCGAAGCCGAGGGCATTGTACCAGCGCGCGGGACGACGCAACAGAAAGGAAGATGCGCGGTGAATGAACCTCACCGGCGAAGGGAGAAAAGAATGCTGCACGACATACCCGTCGGGTGCCACCCGTCGGGTGCCACCCGACGGGTGGGAGATGCGCCAGCGGCGGTAGACCAGCCGGAGCGCCCAGGCGATGGTGCCGACGCCGGCCATAAAAGCAATGCCCTGCTGCCAGCCGCCGATCGCCAGCCCGCGGCCGAATAATCCCACCAGCAAACCCAGCAGGGCATACATGGCGGTGCGGCCCAACTGGTAGGCGGTCATGGAAAGCGCCATGCGAAAACCCGAACGCCGGTCAACCGGTGCCAGCACCGCCAGGGGGCCGCACATACCCACGCAGTGCAGGCTGCCTGCAATGCCCAAAACCCAGCCGGCTAGTAAAGCGCTTGTCATTGGTTTATCATTCGGCGGTTAATGACCCACCGCTTTCTGTACATAATAATCCTGGTTGTTGTGCTTCCAGCTAATCCGCAGCGTATAAGCCTTGCCGATAGTAAGTCCCTCGAAACGCTGCTTTCCCGCTGTATCGGTCGACAGCGCTACATGCTGGTCGAAATTGGCGTTATCAGGGCAGTATATCCATACCTCACCCCGGGCGCTTGCGGCGATGGCGGGCGGTAACTGCAGATCTGCCGAAGCACCCGAGCGGGTCACCTGCACGCCGTCGAGGTAAGGCGCCGTGCGTTGCATGGCGTCGATTTGGTCCTGGTAGTGCAGCTCTTTGTTATAGTAATCCTTTTCAACCAGGTAAAAAGTGGTGCTCTGCGCACGGTACACCATATACCCGATAAAAATTGCAAACACAACGAAACCCGCAATAATTCTATGACCCCAATGCATACACGATGTTTTAAAATTTATTGAATGGCCCCATGAAGTTGGTCTTCACATCGGCTATTTTTTCGTTACCCTGGTACAAACCTATTTTCAACGGTGTTTTCCGGGCATTGATAGCGGTGCGGGGCAATACGATGAAGAAAGAGGCAGAGCCGATATCTTCTTTTTTCGCCAGGATAGACGAACTGGTGACCAGCTTGATTTGTCCCGGGGCGCCGTTTTCCAGCTTCAATGCCAGGTTAATATCGTCGAGCGTTTTATTCCGGTATTTAAAACTGTACAGGTTCGAGAGGCTGTCTTCACCCACCTCCTGGAACAGCAGACCCGGCGCCCGTACGATGGTTCCGTCAACGTTATGACGGGTTACCAGCAGCGTAGTAAGCAGTCCGGCCAGGATCAGCAGCGCCAGGGTATAAAATTTCATGCGGCCGGTATAGCTCAGCTTCTTGCCTTCGGCGATACCGGCTTCGGAATCGTACCGGATCAGCCCGGTGGGCCGCTTCATGCCCACCATGATGGCATCACAGGCATCAATACACGCCGTACAGCCCACGCATTCCATCTGTGTGCCGTTGCGGATATCTATACCGGTGGGGCATACCCGAACACACTGGAAGCAGTCCACACAATCGCCGATCGTAACATCGGGTTTTGCTTTACCGCGGGGCTCGCCGCGTTTGTAATCATAGGCCACTACCACCGAGTTGCGATCGAGCAATACGCTTTGCAGGCGGCCATACGGACAAACAACCGTGCAGGCCTGCTCGCGAAAGAAGGCATACACGGCATAGAATACGCCTGAAAAAATTACCAGCGAGAAGAAGCCGCCGACATGTTCCGAAACCGGTTCGCGGATAATGGCCAGCAAGGCATCGACGCCGATGATATAGGCCAGGAAATAATTGGCGATCAGAAACGAAATCAGGAAGAACGATACATGCTTGGTAGTCTTTACCCGGATCTTTTCGGCATTCCAGGGACCTTTGTCGCGACGCTGCTGTTCAGAGGCGTCGCCTTCTATCAGGTATTCAAGCTTCCGGAAAAGCATTTCCATGAAGTTGGTCTGCGGACAAACCCATCCGCAGAACAGGCGCCCGAAGGCGGCGGTGAACAATACGATGAATAAAATCCCCGTAACCATCGCCACACCAAATACCACGAAGTCTTGCGGCCAGAATACTTTTCCGAAGATGATGAATTTGGCTTCGGGAATATTAAACATGAACAGGGGCCGGCCATTTACCTTAATAAACGGCAGGATCAGGAAAATGGCGAAAAAGAAAAGGCTGACGATGGTTCTCGCGTTGTAGAACTTGCCTTTCGGCTTCCGGGCATACACCCATTTTCTTTTCCCCTGCGCATCCACCGTAGCGATGCGGTCCCTGAAGTTTTCCTGCGGTTTCATGTTTATTTTTCTGGTTGTTCTGCCGGTTTTTCTGTTTGCTCTGCTGGTTTATAAAGCTGTCCCTCGGGCGCTTTCGCGTTGGGCGGATTGGTGCCTTTCAGGGTTTCGACATAACTCGCCAGTTGGGCAATCTGCTTGTTCGAATAAGTATTCTGCCAGGCCGGCATGGCATTGATACCGTAACGGATGGTCTTGAATACTGATTTAATATCGCCGCCGTGTAACCAGTATTCGTCGGTGAGATTGGGCCCTACCGAACCCGCGCCGGTGGCCAGGTGGCAGGCTGCGCAAGAGGTTACGAAATTCGCCTTACCCGCTGCCAGGTCGGCGGCGCCGGCAAGCATTTCCACGGTATTCTCATCCACACTTTCCCCTTTCGCCGCGAGATAGGCAGCCACTTCCTTTTTCGCTTTCTCTACCGATGCCTGGTATTCTTCCACGCCATTGGGTGCTGCATGGGTTACCTCGGCGCGCCACAGGTAGATCACCGAAAAAATAATGGTAGCATAGAAACCGTAGAGCCACCAGGGCGGAAGCCGGTTGTCGAGCTCGCGGATACCGTCGTAATTATGGTCGAGCATGATATCGGCTTCTTTCTCCACGGGTTTGAAGGCATTGGCCTTGCTCCACCACTGGCGAATAGCCGATTCTTTTTTCACGGGGGCCGTATCTGCTGCATCCGCTGCTTTTTCCACGCGCAGCATGAGGCGTATCTGCAGCAGCATCGCGAGAACGATGATCAGCTCCAGCGTCAGTACAAACAGCATGAAGAAAAAAGTGATATAGCTCATACCGGCAATGCCGGTAGCTGCCGCAGGTGCTGTTGCTGCCGCGTCCTGGGCGTTGAGGGTGCCGGCAGCCAGCAGCAGGATAATACCCAGCAGCCCGGCTTTGGTAGTATCATTTTCTTTTTTCTCGCGACGGTATTTTACCTGGGCGAGGCCGTACAGTACATTGCCCAGCAAGCCGATCACGATAAGCAGTATGAACATCACCACGAGCAGCAGTATGGCGGTGCTGTTGCTGAAAATATCCAGTTCATTTTTCATGTTCGGTTTGGTTTATTGGTCTAACGGAATGCGGCTGATTTCGGCCAGTTTTTGCTTATTGCTTTTGAATACCCATACCAGCATCACCGTAAAAAACAACACGAAGAGCGACAGTGATATGAGCCCATAGATATCGATACCGACTATCTTGGTGATATAGTTGATGAATTTCATGACTATGGATTGCTGGTTAACGTATTTTTAGCTGCTTCCGCCTTGATATCGGTGCCCACTCTTTGCAGGTAGGCGATCAGCGCGATGATCTCGGCATTGGCCGGTGTTTCTATCTTATCAACTTTCAGGCGTTTCTGGATGCCACTTGCCTGCTTCATCAGGTCCTGGTTGGCCTGCTGGTCATACCCCTTCGGATAGGGTACCCCCAGGGTTTGCATGGCCCTGATCTTGGCAGGAGTGGATGCAGTGTCGAGCGCATTGTCGAGCAGCCAGGGATAAGGCGGCATGATGGAACCGGGACTCATACTGCGCGGGTCATACATGTGGTTGAAGTGCCAGGAGTCGGGGTACTTGCCGCCTACGCGGGCCAGGTCGGGTCCGGTTCTCTTACTGCCCCACTGGAAGGGATGGTCATAGACGAACTCGCCGGCTTTTGAATATTCGCCGTAGCGGGCCACCTCATCGCGGAAGGGACGTACCATCTGCGAGTGACAGGTGTAACAGCCTTCCCGTACATAAATATCGCGGCCTTGCAGCTCCAGCGGCGTATATGGTTTTACGCTGGCGATGGTGGGTATATTCGATTTCACCAGGAAGGTGGGCAGAAACTCGACGATACCGCCGATAGCCACTACGATCAGGCTCAGCACCAGCATGGTCAGCGGCTTGCGTTCGATAACGCGGTGCCAGTACTCTTTCAGGTGCGATTCTTCTTTCAGCAGAGGCGCCGCATGCGCTTCTTCATCGGCGATGAACGAGCCCTTGGCGATGGTCTTGCTGAGGTTATACACCATGAGCAGCGCGCCGATCAGGTATAAGCCGCCGCCGATGCTGCGTAGCACATAAAGGGGCAGGATGCTGTTCACGGTTTCAATGAACTGGTATTTCAGTTGTCCCTCGGGTGTGAATGCCTTCCACATCAGGCTTTGCTCGAAACCGGCCCAGTACATCGGGATGGCATAGATCACGATACCGACCGTACCCAGCCAGAAGTGGTTATTGGCCAGCTTGGTGCTGTACAGGGGGGTATCCCACATTTTCGGCACCAGGTAATACAGTATGGCGAAGGCCATGAAACCGTTCCATCCCAATCCGCCGATGTGCACGTGTGCAATGGTCCAGTCGGTAAAGTGGGAGATGGCATTTACGTTTTTCAGGCTGAGCATGGGGCCTTCAAAAGTGGCCATACCGTAACAGGTGATCGCCACTACCATGAATTTCAACACGGGATCTTCCCGCACCCGGTCCCACGCCCCACGCAGGGTGAACAACCCGTTCAGCATACCACCCCAGCTCGGGGCGAGCAGCATTACACTGAATACTACCCCGAGCGACTGTGCCCAGTCGGGCAGCGAAGTGTAGAGCAGGTGGTGCGGACCAGCCCAGATATACAGGAAGATCAGCGCCCAGAAGTGGATGATCGAGAGGCGATACGAATACACCGGGCGATTGGCTGCCTTCGGCAGGAAATAATACATCAGGCCCAGCACCGGCGTAGTCAGGAAGAAAGCCACGGCGTTGTGGCCGTACCACCATTGCACCAGGGCATCCTGCACGCCGGCATACCAGCTATAGCTTTTCATGAACGACACCGGGATCTCGAAGCTGTTCACGATATGCAGCAGTGCTACGGTTACGAAAGTGGCGATGTAAAACCAGATGGCTACATACAAGTGCTTTTCGCGGCGAACGAGGATGGTGCCGAACATATTCACCCCGAATACCACCCAGATAAGGGTAATGGCGATATCGATCGGCCATTCCAGTTCGGCATATTCCTTACCCGTGGTGTATCCGGCCAGGAGCGTTATGGCGGCGGCGGCGATGATGAGCTGCCAGCCCCAGAAGTTGATCCAGCTCAGCCGGTCGCTCCACATGCGGGTTTTACACAAACGCTGCAGGGAATAATAGACACCGGCAAACGTGGCATTGCCCACGAAGGCGAAAATGATGGCATTGGTGTGCACCGGGCGCAGGCGGCCGAAAGTGGTCGGCGCGAACCCAAGGCCGATCTGCGGGTAATAAATCTGGATCGCCGCCCAAAGACCGGCGATCATGCCTACGATCCCGAACACGACGGTAGCGATCCCGAAGGCCCGCACGATCTTGTTGTCGTAGTAGAAGGTTTCTGTTGTTTGCATACGTGCTATTTATTCAGGGGTTGTTCATCTTCAAAAAGGATTCTGGACGCGGGTGACACATCGTCTTCGAACTGCCCCCGCGAAACGCTCCACAGGTAGGCGGCCAGGAAGATCGCCGCGATGGCGACACTGACAGATAATAGTATTACGATCACACTCATGGGTAAAAATTGCGGTGTAAACTTAGACCGGGGCCCGTTTTTGTCACCTGATTGTCATCAAGCGGCCGGGTGATATTCATCAGCACCCGTCAGGTGGCACCCGTCGGGTGCCACCTGACGGGTGAAAATCACACCAGCCGGTGCCGGCGGGCCAGCACCCAGCTGCCGAAATAGGTGATCAGGAAAATGGTCAGCGTGCTGCTGGGCATCAGGATCGCGGCTACCATCGGCGACAGCAGCCCCTGTACGGCGAACCAGAGCCCGACCAGGTTATATATAATAGAGAAGGCAAAAGCGATGCTGATCAATGTGCGGTTACCGCGGCACACGGCTACAAAAGCAGCCAGCCGGTCGAACGCCGATGCCTGCATAATAGCATCGCTCGCAGGCGTAAAATTGTTATTGGCCTCGGTAATGGCAATGGCCACATCGGCCTGCCGGAAAGCCCCTGCATCATTGAGGCCATCGCCGATCATCATCACCTGCCGCTGCTCCTGCTGCAGGTGGTGGATATGGTCCATCTTGTCGGCCGGGCTCTGCCGGAAGTGCAGGTCGGCCTGCTGGCCAAAGAGCTGTCGGAGGGTCGCTTCTTCCTGGTCGTTATCGCCCGACAACACCGTAAAACCGGTCTTCAGCCGCCGCAGGTTTTGCTGCAAGCCATCGCGGTAACGATTGCGGAATTGGAAGTAGCCGGGCTGATAATCATCGATTTGTATAAATACCGTACCCGCTGACCGGGGATCATTATGGGTAAAAGCCGCCGAGCCGAGCCGGATCTGCCGCTGGTTTACCTGGCCGGTAATGCCCTGGCCGGTGATCTCACTGAAATCGCACACGGGTACCTGGTAGGCAGGCGGCAGGTGGCGGGCGATGGCCTGGCTCAGGGGATGACCCGAGCAGGCGGCCAATGCCGCCACGGCTGTTTGCTCATCAGGTGACAGCGGCGTGCCGTGATAGACCATCTCAGGCGCATTTACCACGGTGAGGGTGCCGGTCTTATCAAATACGATATGGTCGCAATGGGCAATGGCGTCGATGACCGAAGCATTGCGCAAATAAAACCCCTTGCGCGCCAGCAGGTTCAGGATATGCCCGTTGGTAAAGCTGGCCGCCAGCAACAGCGCGCAGGGGCAGGCGATGATAAAAACCGACGTAACAGCCGGACCGATCTTAGTCGGATCATGCAAAGCCCACCAGGCGCCGGTCACCAGGGCAATGCAGCAGACCGCCCAGGTGAAATACCGGCTGATCCGGTCTTCGGCGCTGCTTTTGGCAGCCCGGCGATCGCCTTTTACGTCGCGGCTCCACAACGAGGCGAGATAGCTCGATGCCACTTCTTTCATCACCAGCAGCTCGATCATGCCGCCGGTTTGCCGGCCGCCGGCATACACCAGCTCGCCGGTGTCTTTGGCCACGGGCGCCGATTCGCCCGTTACAAAACTGTAATCAATGGCGGCCTGCCCGCGGGTCAGGATGCCGTCGGCAGGTACCAGCTCGCCATGGTGGATGCGGATGGTTTGCCCGCAGGCCAGGTCGGGCAGCTTCACCGCTTTCTGGCTTTCCTTTTCCACCACCGTTACCGCCAGGGGCAGGTAGCTTTCGTAGTTCCGCTCGAAGCTGAGCTGCCGGTGGGTTTTGTCTTGCAGGTAACGGCCGGCCAGCATAAAGAATACGATGCCCGTCATGGAATCGAAATAACCGCTGCCGCCATGGGCGAAAAAGTCCCAGAGACTGCGGCCAAACGTGATCCAAACGGCCAGCACAATGGGCGCGTCGATGTTCAGGTAGCGGTGCCGCAGCGCTTTGAACGCCGACACATAAAAAGGCATGGCCGAATACAACAGCACCGGCAGGCTCAGCCCGAGGTTGAACCAGCGGAAAAAATCTTTCAGGTAGGCTTCGGAGCTGTCGATCCCCAGGTAGTCGGGGAAGCTCATCAGCATGATATTGGCAAAACAGAACCCTGCTACACCTAACTGGCGCAGCAGGGCATGGTTGGCAGGCGCTTTCTTCGTGTCGAGGTCTTTGAGGCTGATATAGGGTTCATAGCCCACACGGGCCAGCAGGTCGGCGCTTTTTTTCAGCGCGCCGGGCAGGTTGCGAACACGGATCTCCACCTCTTTATGCGTAAAATGAACGGTGGCGGCCAGGATATCGGGGTCAAAACGGGGCAGGTTTTCCAGCAGGTAAATACAGGAGCTGCAATGCAGTTGCGGCAGGTAAAACCGCGCTGCCAACTGGTCTTTGTCTTCGTACCGGATGAACCTGGCAGCTACCGCCGGATCATCAAGAATGGCAAACTGGTCGGCCCGCGCTGGATTGTCCTGCTTCAGGCCCGGCGTTTTGTTGAGATCGTAATAACCGCAAAGCGCATGCTCCTGCAGGAGGCCGTACACCGTTTGACAGCCGGTGCAGCAGAACGACTGGTCGCCTGCCACGATCGGCCGGTCACCGCAGTCGGCCCCGCAATGGCTGCAGGCAACGGAATATAAGGTGGCTGCCATATGGCGAAACTACCAGCGGCGGCGCGGGTGGCTGCTGACAAGCTTCATTGCTTTTCCTGATTTTGGTCAGGATCCGGCTCAACCGCTTTCGCAATTTTTACGTATGCATCAGAAATTATTGCCGGTACTGCCTACCGACACGGTACAGGAGCTTGTACACCGCGACTACCGGATGGCGGCTGTTTTTCACCGGCATGAGATGGCTTATTGCGGGGATGGATCGCTGGCGCTGCTGTGCGACCGGCACGGTGTGGCGGTGGATGAGCTGCGCGAAGAGCTGGAAAACGTTACCCGGAACAGCATGCCTCTGCCGCCACCCGACTACAGCAGTTGGGACATGGATTTCCTGGTAAAGTACCTGGTGAAAGTATATCATGGCTATTTCCGCCGGCGCCTGCCCGAGATCAG
Source organism: Flavihumibacter sp. (assembly GCA_039811405.1). Classification (GTDB taxonomy): domain Bacteria; phylum Bacteroidota; class Bacteroidia; order Chitinophagales; family Chitinophagaceae; genus Flavihumibacter. Next base: position 22,390 of record JBDHYM010000013.1, read on the forward strand.
CGCCCTGCTGGCCGGTTTTATAAAAGAGCATGAGGAGAAGTTTGCATATTGCACGCCAATAGGCCGGGCTTTCAAAAAAATGGAGCTGCAGCTTTTCGGGCAGCTCGATGTCAAGGAACATACCATTTATCCATATATAACGCGGGTGGCCAATGCGCTGAACAGCGATGCATCGTATGCGCGCCTGCTGGTGCGAACCCTGCGCAAGCCCCTGGCCGACATAGAGCAGAAAAGCGAAACGCTGCTGACTGAATTTCTCTCCGAAATGCGCCTGCATACGGCCGGTTATTCCCTGCCTTCCGAAGACGGTTCCCCGCACAGCGTGGTAGTTGCCTGCCTGCGGGAACTCGATGAGCAAATGAATGAGTACCTGCTCATCGAGCGGACCGAATTGTATCCGCGGGCCATTCAAATGGAAAAACGGCTGCTGGAAGAGGCGTGATGCCTATATTTGAGCCGATGTCGGCTACACAGGAACAACAACACCTCATCGCGATGTTCAATAACGCGACGGAGGGAATCATTATTACCGAGCGCGGCGGCGAAATCATGCTGGTGAATCCCGCGGCCGAACGCATGTTCGGCTATACACACGATGAAATGCTGGGTAAGCAGATCGAAGTGCTGATACCGGCCACTTCGTCCGGGCATCACCGTGGGTTGCGCGAAGAGTTTTACCGGCATCCCTCCAACCGCGTAATGGGGCATGGCCGTGATCTCTTCGGCCAGCGGAAAGACGGCAGCCTGCTTCCCGTGGAGATCAGCTTAAGTTATTACCGGATCGGCGAAGCACTGCACGTGATCGCCTTTGTAATAGATATTACGCACCGCAAGCAGATCGAAGCCGATATGCTGCGTCAGCAGGCCGAGCTGGAAAGGGTCAGCATTGAAGTAAAGCAACTCAATGCCGAGCTAGAAGCGAAAGTGGAAGAGCGAACGGTCATTTTAAAAGAGGCGCTCGAAAAGCTGGAGCGTTCACAAATCGAATTGAATGATGCCCTCCAGGCCGAGAAGCAGCTCAACGAGATCAAAAGCCGCTTTGTGTCGATGGCTTCACACGAGTTTCGCACGCCCCTGAGCACGGTACTGTCGTCGGCCAGCCTGTTGTCGAAATACCAGGGTGGTGAAGAACAGGACAAGCGCGACCGGCATATTGAAAAGATCAAGGGATCGGTAAAGCACCTGAACGACATCCTGGAAGATTTTCTTTCGCTGGGACGGCTCGATGAAGGCAAAGTACGCATCGATGAAAAGCGGTTCGACCTACAGCAGGTGGTTGCAGATACCGTGGAAGAAATGCACCTGATGCTTAAACCGGGCCAGCGCATCAACTTGCAGTATGCGGCACCACGGGAGATTACCACCGATCCGAAACTATTGAAGAACATGCTGATCAACCTGTTGAGCAACGCAATCAAATTTTCAGCCGCGGGTTCGGTGGTGGAAGTGCGGGTTGCTGCTGTTGGCAAAACGGTGCGGATAGAAGTGGAAGACCATGGTATCGGTATTCCCGAAAGCGACCAGCCGCGGCTGTTCAGCAGTTTTTTCCGTGGCGCCAATGCCACCAATATACAGGGTACCGGGCTGGGCCTGCAGATCATTAAAAGATACGCCGATCTTATAGGGGCCACGGTCAGTATGCGCAGCGTACTGAACGAAGGCTCTGTTTTTATCATCGATATCCCGGTAGCAACATGAAAACTGTATTGATCATAGAAGACAACAACGATATCCGCGAGAATACGGCCGAGATACTGGAGCTCGCGGGCTATCGTGCGCTGACGGCTGAGAACGGCAAGGTGGGCGTACAGGTAGCGCTGGAAAAGAACCCTGATATTATCGTATGTGATATCATGATGCCTGAGCTCGACGGTTACGGCGTGTTGCACCTGTTACGCAAGAACGACCTGACACGCTACACACCGTTCATTTTTTTAACGGCCAGGATAGAACGCGCCGATTTCCGCAAGGGAATGGAAATGGGCGCCGACGCTTATATCACCAAGCCCTTTGAAGAGATCGAATTGCTGAGCGCCATCGAGCAGCGGTTGCGCAAACAGGAAGCGCTTACGCAGCAATTCCAGTTTTCGGGAAAAGGCGTGGCCGACTTTTTACAGCAGGTAAAGCTCAGCGGACTGATCCCGCAGCTCTCCGAGCAATATAACGTAGAGCACTATGCGAAAAAGCAGCAGGTGTACCAGGAGGGACGCCGTTCACGGTTCTTATACGTGGTGCTGAAGGGAAAGATCAAAGTGTTCCGGTACAGCGACGAGAGCAAGGAATATATTACCAGCATCCATGCCCCCGGAGATTTCGTGGGATATCACTCCTTACTGGAAAACAGCAATTACACCGATAATGCGTCGGCACTGGAAGACAGCGAATTGCTGCTGGTGCCGCGGGAAGATTTCTTTTCGCTGCTGAAAGCCGACCCTTCGGTGATGGCGCGGTTCATACAGATCATCAGCCAGGATGTGAAAGAAAAAGAAGAGCGGCTGCTGCAGCTCGCTTATGGCTCATTGCGCAAACGGGTTGCCATCGCCCTGCTCGACCTGCTGCAGAAATACCAGGCGGCGGGCTCTTCGTCGATGGAAATATCCCGCGATGATATCGCCCATTATGTGGGTACGGCCACGGAGTCGCTGATCCGCACCCTGAGCGATTTCAAATCGGAAAAACGAGTGGAAATACGCGAAGGCCGCATCCACATCCCCGAACCCGACAAGCTCCGGGAAGTGGTGCAGTACAGCTAGTTGGTTCAACGCGGGGAGTTTTGTATATTGGCATCATCCCCCTTCTAAACAACTGTTAACCTTTCCCCTTAGACCGTATGGAACCAATCACCAGCGCTTCTTATGGGTTACCTGATGCGATTATGGATGAAGACCGGCTGCGCGTTGCTCGCGTTGTTGTTCGCGCATGCCGCCGTTGGTCAGCTCCGGGCCGATTTTACGACCGACCTGGCAGGGGGCTGCTCTCCGCTGGTCGTTGCCTTTACCAATACCAGCACGGGCGTTTCCGCGGCTGCCACCTATAGCTGGGATTTTGGCAATGGCGGTACCGGCCACGATCCCAGTGGCAGCAGCATTTACCGCGATCCCCAAACCTATACCATTACGCTTACCGTGCAGGATGGCCAGCAAACCGCCGTCGCCACCAAAACCATCACCGTGTACAGGAATCCCACGGTGAACTTTCAGTTTGATCAGACCCGTGGCTGCGCACCGCTCGGGGTGAATTTCAGCAGCCAGGTGAACCCGGGCAGCGGTTCTGTTACCGAATACCTCTGGGATTTCGGCGATGGCCAGGTGCTTCAAACCGCCAATGCCCCCCAGGCGTCGCATATCTATGAAAGCCGTGGCAACCCACCCATAAGCCTCACCATTACCAACAGTTTCGGCTGTCATACCACGGTCGATAAAACAGGGCTAACCGTGCTGGACCCCATCGTCGTACAGGCGGGCGCCGCCCAGGGCGTGTACTGTACCGCCGGCGCACCGGTAACATTCAACAACAGCAGCACCGGCCCCGGCACGCTAAGCTATTCCTGGGATTTTGGCGACGGAAAAACCGGCACCCAGCCGCAGCCGACGCACGTATATGGAGAGAAGGGTGTTTTTCGGCCATCCCTCACCGTCAGCAGCAGCGAAGGGTGTTCCGTTACAAAGGAGCTGGCCGCCGTTAACATCGCGCAGTTCGAGTCTTCATTCGAGGCGCCCGCCGCTGTTTGTACCAACAGCGCCGCCACGTTCACCAATACAAGCGCCCACCCACAAAGCAGCCGCTGGCTGGTGCTTCCGGGCAATGTGCCCTTCACCGGCAATGCTTTCACCTATACGTTTCCGCAACCGGGTGAATATACCGTTCGGCTTACCAATGTATATGACGGCTGTGAGGATATCGTGGAGAAGAAAATAACCGTATCGGCGGGTGAGCCGCTGCCTCCGTTCCAGGTGTTGCTTAACAATACCTGCGGCGCCCCGGCAGAAGTGCAATTCAATGACCAAAGCACCGCGGCCACCCAGTGGAGCTGGGATTTTGGCGACAACCAAACCGGCGCTGCAAAACAGGCAACGCATACCTATACAAAGAATGGCGATTATATGGTTACGCTGACCACCACCAACCAGGCGGGCTGCGTACAAGCCGTGCAGAAGCTGGTAAGCATTGCCGGTCCCGATATCGGCATTGTCCACACCGACCGGGTCGAAGGATGTATTGGCCTGGCAGTCGGCTTTGCCGTGAACCAGCCCGGTGAGATCAGTAGCTACACCTGGAGTTTCGGCGACGGGGAAACCGCGAATACAGCTAACCCGACCCATGTATTCAATACTGCAGGACAGTTTGATGTGGTATTGCAATACCAGACCCGCAGCGGATGCAGCGGCACGGTCGTATTCCGCTCGGTGCGTATTTACACCAAACCCGCTGCGGCTTTCAGCGCCGCTACCCAAGTCTGCGGAAATACGCCCGTAACCTTCAACAACGAAACCACGGGCGAGGCATTTGACTGGCTCTGGGATTTCGGTGATGGCGGCACCTCGGTTGAATTTGAGGCAAGCCACCAGTATATGCAGGCAGGTACCTATACCGTGCAACTGATCGCGGGAAACCATGCCTGCGCCGACACGATTGTGCGCGAGCAATATATACAGGTAAAGCCGCCTTTTCCTGTGATCAGGAAATCATTTGTCGAAGACTGCACGCAACCGGGCAAGGTTTGGCTAACGCAGGATGCCGCCGTTAACCAGGCCACCCAACTGACCTGGGATTACGGTGATGGACAAACGCAGCCGGTGGCGCCCACCGAAGAAGCGACCACGCATGTATATGCGCAATCGGGCCTGTACCGGGTGTACCTGGTCGCCGTAAATGGCGGGTGCACCGTGCGCGACTCGATCGATGTGCCGGTTTTACTGGCGCAACAACCGCAACTGACGGCCGACCTGGCGGCGGTTTGCGGAACGGGACAATTACACATCAATATCAGCGGGCTGGCGCCCAATCCCGCAGTTACTAACGGAAACCAATACACGATAGCAGGATGGGAGTACGCCGACGGCACACCCTTTACGCCGGTGTATGAAAACGCCGATCCCGTTTTTGGCACCAGCTATGCGGTCACTATCAGCGGACTTCAGAACGGGCAGCAGGGCATCCGCGCCCTCGTCAGGCAAAACAGCTATCCCGGTTGCGTGTATCGAACCAACCTGCTACCACTCGAAATCCGGGGACCGCAGCCGCAATTGGGATTCGACCAGAACAATATATGCTATACATCGCCTGTTCGCTTTCGCGATCTGTCGCAGCCGCGCAACAATGCGGCGATCACCAACTGGTCGGTTGATTTCGGCGACGGGACGGATACCAGCTTTACGACCCCGCCCTCAGACGGCATTTTTGAACACCAGTACGCCTCCCCCGGTTCGTATGCCGCGGTGCTTACTGTGACCGATGCGGAAGGCTGCTCGGCCAGCACACCCATGAACCCTGTCGACAAAGCAATAGCCCGTGGCCCGCGCGCCGCATTCAGCATTGATCCTGATCCGGTTTTTCCGAATACAACGGTTCGATTTATCAACCAGACAGACGCCAGCAGCAGCAACCCCACCTACCTGTGGCATTTCAGCAGCGGCGCCGACTATACCCAGTTTGCACCGCCCGATAAATTGTACGGGGCGCTGGGCACCATCGATACGGTGAGGCTGATTGCTTTTGACCCTGCAGGCTGCGTGGACACGGCGTTTAAAATCATTGTTGTAAAAGACGTGGCTGCTGCTTTTACCTATGAAACCAATTATGTGGGTCATACTTCCTGCCCCCCGGCTGTAGTTCATTTTACCAATACTTCTGAAAACGCTGAATACGTAAACTGGAATTTCGGCGATGGCGGCACGGCGATGTCGCAGGACCGTCCTACCCACACCTATTACAAACCCGGTGTGTATCGTGTTGTTATTTATGCATACAGCGCCAGCGGATCGGTCGATTCTGCGGAAACGCTTATAACCATCAATGGCCCCTACGGCACCCTGAAAGCCGATACGCTCAGCGGCTGTTTGCAGCAAACAGTGACGCTGACTGCACAGGTAAATAATTCCATTACCAATACCTGGGATTTCGGCGACGGAACCATTGGCCAATCGACGGCGAACAGCATTTCACATGCTTACCCGCATGCGGGTGTTTATCAGCCTGCGCTGATCCTGAAAGACGAAGACGGCTGCCCCGGCAGTGCCGAGCTGCCTGATCTTATTGTGATCGATTCGCTGGCTATCGCCGGTATTGAACACACGGCCGGTGATTTCTGCGATACAGCCACCATCCGGTTCATACCGCGCCTGCATTCGGTAGCGGCTGAGATGGGCGTCAGCCTGCAATTCAACTGGACCGATGCGGCGGGACATGTTTCATCCGACAGTATTGCGTCTTTCTTTTATAATAGTCCCGGCCGGCACCTGGCGCAGGTAGAAGTATTGTCGCCCTATGGTTGCAGCAGTGTCGCCGCCGACTCGGTAATGATCAAACGTACACCTACAGCCGAAATTACCGGCCCGGCCGAGGTTTGCACGGGTAGCGACGCTGTTTTCAGCGCGGCGATTACCGCCGATACGGTACCGGTTTACCGGTGGATATTTTCCAACGGGCAGGCCGTCGCCGATACCCTGCCGCCCCCGCAGGCATTCACCGCTGCCGGGCTGGCCAACCAGCAGTTCATAGTATCCGCTGCCGGTTGCGCCGATACGGTCGATCATCCGCTCTTCGTTCATCCGTTACCGGTAGTTCGTATCGACCCGGTGAAGCCGGTAGTATGCTTCGGCGCCGACCTTACCCTGTCTGCAACCGGCGCAAGCAGATATGAATGGAGCTTTAACAACGGAACGGCACAAACGCCGGTTCTTAACAGCCGCCCCGCAGAAAGCGGCTGGTTTACGGTAACAGGCACCAACGAATACCAGTGCACCAATCGTGATTCGGTGTATATAACCGTTGCGCCGCCGGTTCGCCTGGTGGCGCCGGCCGATACTTTTGTCTGCGCCGGCAGCAGCGTGTCGTTGCCGGTAAGCGGCGCCGCCAGTTATGTATGGACAGACGGCCTGGCGGGCAGCCAGCCCGTGGTGAGCCCGCAGGCAAACAGCAGCTACACGGTAATCGGTTACGATGACTACCAGTGCTTCATCGATACGGCTACTATACCCGTGCAGGTGATTGCGCTGCCCACGGTGCAGGCGCCGGGCGACATGGCCCTGTTTACCGGCGACGAAGTGCGGCTGCTCCCCACCATTAGCAGCGATGTGACCGGTTACCTGTGGGCGCCGGCGGCTTCGCTGAGTTGCAGCAACTGCGGCTCGCCGCTCGCGGCCCCGCGCGGCAATACGGATTATGTCATCACGGTCAGCAATGCCTACGGTTGCGTGGCCAGTGATACGGTTCGTATTACCCTTACCTGCGCGCAAGACCGTGTTTATATACCCAATGCTTTTACGCCCGATAACAATGGCAGGAACGACGTGTTTTATGTAATGGGCAAAGGTGTAAGCGTGATTGAGCGCATGCAGGTGTTCAACCGCTGGGGACAGGTTGTTTTCGATGCCAGCAATATCCAGATCAACGACCGGTCGCAGGGATGGAACGGCTATGCCAACAGCCAGCCCGCCCAGGGTGGCTTGTACGTATATAAGGTTGACCTGGTCTGCGATACCGGCGAACATTTCCGGCGGCAGGGAACTGTACTGCTGCTGCGCTGATCCGGTTCTGTCTACTCGTAGCGAACCGATTTCAGGTAAAAGCCGATCGGGTCGACGGCGGGTAACTGGCTGCTCATTACCGTCACCGGCTGCTTACCGATGGTGAATTTCTCCAGCCCCTTGTTTGTTTGTATCTCTACCGGCAATGGCTGGTCGAAATTGGTTAGGCTTACCTCGTACTTGCCTTCGGCGGCTGATCTCACCAGTATGTCGAATTTATGGGTAGTGCGCAGGTAGAAATCGAAAAACGATGTCAGGTCGCGTCCCGCCGCCTGGTTAAAAAGCCGCAACACATCATAGGTGTCGATCATGTTATCGTAGGTATAAGCGGGATCTGTGGCCAGCTTTTTCAGCGCCGGGAAAAAGACGTCGTCACCGATATAGTGGCGAAGGCTGTGCATGAAGAAGGAGCCTTTTGCGTAAATATCGCCGGTATACGCCAGGTCGGAGTCGGCGGTATCGGCCCAGATCACCGGTTTGCCCGAAAGGCGGCGCAGGGTATTGCGCATCCGTTCCTGGTAAGCTTCTTCGCCTCCCGCTTCGCGCGTGAACAGGGCGTCGCCATAGCTGCAAATGCCTTCCTGTATCCACATATGCGCCCAATCTTTATTGCTCACTTTGTTTGCCCACCATTCGTGTCCGAACTCATGCGTCATCAGCCAGTCATAATCTTCATTGCCCACTTTCACATAACGAAACTTGTTTCCATAAGCGACCATCGACTGGTGCTCCATGCCCAGGTGCGGCGTTTCCACCAGGCCGATCTTTTCCTTGGCCCAGGGATATTCGCCGAAATATTTCTCCATTATCTGGCAACTCCTTTCCAATAGCTGCAACTGGTAAGGCGCTTTATCGGCATGCTCCTTCAATACATAAAACTCCATCGGGATCTTGTTACCGTCGATCGAGGTATAGGTTTTTGTCACCTTTGCATAGTCGCCCACGTTAGGGATGATGCAGTAGTTGCTGATGGTGTACCGGGTGCGCCAATGATAGGTGGAGGTATTGCCCTTGTGTTTGGTGCTTACCAGCAAGCCGGGTCCCGCTACCACCAGGCCCCGGGGTACGGTAATGATCATGTCTGCGCCTTCGTTGGGCTCATCGCTGGGATGGTCTTTACAGGGAAAAAATATCTTTCCGCCTTCACCCTGGCAGGTAACGGCGATCCAGGGATGCCCCGTGCTGTCGGTCGCCCACTGGAACCCGCCGGTCCACGGTGCGCGTGGTGCTACAAAAGGCTTTCCGCCATAATATACCCTGATCCTGGTTTTACCGGCAGGCCAGGTATTGGCGGCCGGGATATAGATCAGGTCGGCCTCATGCCTGAAATCGGCTTTGCGGCCATTCACTTCCACCTTTTGCACCGTAAGCATACGCGTAAGATCCAGCAGCAACATGGGCGCCGATTCTTTTACGATGCAGTCGATATCGGTATAGCCGTCGATTGTCTGCGTTTCGGGTTTGATGGCCAGGGCAAGGGTATAGTGCCTGATGTCCATATTGGCCTGCTCGGGTTTGAGCACACCGCCCGATTTCATGTCCTGCGCTGTTGTCGCCAGCGCCAGTACGGCAAAAAAGAAGGTCAGTAAATGTCGCATAAGAAAGTATTTTTCAACCTGCCCGAAGCGCCGGCACAGGGGTTAAGACTGTTGCAAATATAGAGACCCTGCCAACCAGTTGTTTGCAAAATCGGCTTTGGCGCCTGTGTTGCAAGGGTGCGGATCGTAAAAACTGGCGGAACGAAGTAACTTTCTTCCCTCTTTGTAACAATTTGTTTCATCGTGCATCCAAATAAGTGATGACGGACGCGGAAAGATCGGCGCAGTTCACCCGGCTCTACCGGCAGCACGCAAACGGCATATTCAAACTATGTCTCGGCTATGCCGGCGAAGAATCGCTGGCGCAGGATCTGTTGCAGGAGTGTTTCGTCTCGGTCTGGAACCACCTTCACCAATTCAGAGGAGAGGCGCAGTGGGGTACCTGGATTTACCGGATCGCCGTTAATACCTGCCTGGGTTACCTGCGAAAGAAGAAATTGCCGATAGTGGCTGCCGATACCGTGCCCCTGGCGCATTTGACCGAAGAAACCGGGATCAAAGAACAGCAGGTGCAGCAATTGTACAAATGCATCAGCCGGTTGCCCGAGGCAGACAGGGTGCTGATTGCGCTGGTGCTTGAAGAGA
>JBDHYM010000014.1:0-31845 GCA_039811405.1 Flavihumibacter sp.
CTTCGATCATGATCAAGCAACGCCCGGGCAGTAATGCCAGCGAAGTGATCGATGAGATCAAGGCAAAACTGGCGGAACTGAAAGAATATGGCTTTCCGCCGGGCATGACCTACAACTACGCGTATGATGTTTCCCGTTTTCTCGACGCCAGTATCAAATCGGTGCTTCAAACGCTCGTGGAAGCGTTTATACTGGTATTCATCGTCGTGTTTATTTTTCTGCAGGATTTCCGTTCTACGCTGATCCCGGCGCTGGCGGTGCCCGTGGCCCTGGTGGGTACACTGGCCTTTTTGCAACTGCTTGGTTTTTCCATCAATATCCTTACGCTTTTTGCATTGGTGCTGGCCATCGGTATCGTGGTAGACAACGCGATCGTGGTGGTGGAAGCCGTGCACGTAAAGATGTCGCAGAAGCACCTCCCGCCGCTTGAAGCTACCATAGAGGCCATGAAAGAGATCACCCCGGCCATCATAGCGATCACCCTCGTTATGACCGCGGTATTCGTGCCGGTGGCCTTTTTAAGCGGACCCGTGGGCGTGTTCTATCGCCAGTTTTCACTGACGCTGGCCATGGCCATTGTTATCTCAGGCATAAATGCCCTGACGCTGACGCCGGCCCTCTGTGCCTTGCTGATGAAGCACGATACCAACGTGAAGCGATCGCCGCTGCAACGGTTCTATAAATCGTTCAACAGAAATTATAACAAGGTGGAGAAATCGTTCGGAAGAACGGTGGCCAAGATGGCCGGGCGCAGAATGGTGACCCTGGTATTGTTCCTTTTCTTTTGTGCAATGACCTGGCTTACCGGGCGGTTCATACCCAGCGGTTTCATACCCACTGAAGACCAGTCGATGATCTATGTGAACGTCACCACGCCGCCCGGTTCAACAGTAGAACGAACGGAAGTGGTGCTCGACAGCATTGACCAGATCGTACGGTCGATGCACAACGTGGAGAATATCAGCACCCTGGCCGGTTACAGCCTGATGAGTGAAATATCGGGCGCCTCGTACGGTATGGCCATGATCAACCTCACTACCTGGAGCAACCGGAAAGAAACGGTGGCAGATCTTATACAGGAGCTGTCGAAAAGAACCAAACACCTGACCGATGCCAGCATCGAGTTCTTTTCACCGCCTACCGTTCCGGGTTTCGGCAACGCCAGCGGTTTCGAGTTCCGGCTGCTGAACAAAAACCGTGGTGCGGGCCTGGGCGAAACGTCTGCTGTAACGCAGCAATTCCTGGAAGCTTTGCAACAGCATGCACTGATCGGATCGGCTTTCACCAGCTTCGATCCCAATTTCCCGCAGTACCTGATCCATCTCGACCAGGAGATGGCGGCGAAAAAAGGTGTAACGGTCGAAAATGCGATGAGCACCCTGCAAACCCTGCTGGGCAGCTATTATGCCACCAACTTCATTCGCTTCGGGCAGATGTACAAGGTGATGCTGCAGGCCTATCCGTCTTTCCGCGCCAAACCCGACGATGTGCTGAACCTGCATGTGAAGAACACAGCGGGTGAGATGGTGCCGTTCTCTACATTTATCAGCATGGAGCGGGTTTTTGGCCCCGAACAGATCACGCGCTACAATATGTACACCGCCGCCATGATCACGGGCGATGCCCGTCCGGGGCACAGCGTCAGCGAGGCGATCGGCGCCATTAAAGAAGTGGCCGACAAAACCCTGCCGCAGGGTTACCAGTACGAATGGAGCGGCATGACCCGCGAACAGGTGTTGTCGGGCAACCAGACCGTTTTCATTTTTGCCATTGTGCTGGTGTTCGTGTACCTGCTGCTGGCTGCACAATATGAAAGTTTTGCCCTGCCCATGGCCGTTATATTGTCGCTGCCGCCGGGCGTGTTCGGATCTTACCTGTTTTTAAAGATCGGCGGTCTCGAAAACAATATCTATGCCCAGGTGGCACTCGTTATGCTGGTGGGGCTGCTGGCGAAGAATGCCATCCTGATGGTGGAATTCTCCATATTACGCCGCAAAGAGGGACGGAGCATACTGGAAGCTGCCATGCAGGGCGCCGTATCGCGTCTGCGACCCATCCTTATGACCTCTTTTGCTTTTGTAGCCGGGCTGATTCCGCTTTGTATTGCGCAGGGTGCCGGCGCTATGGGCAACCGTTCTATCGGTATGGCTGCTGCCGGAGGTATGCTGCTGGGTACGGTATTCGGCATCTTTATGGTGCCCGGCCTGTATGTAGTCTTCGCGCGTTTATCTGAAGGAAAAAAAGAAAAAAATGGCAAGAAGTAAAATAGGTGTGCTGATCGCCGTGCTGGCCCTTGTTGCAGGCTGCCGGGTGGCGCCACCCCGTCAGTTGCCCGTGGTTGAGCCGCTGCCCCCGGCTTTCGGCGAACAACCGGCCGATTCGTCGATCGGGCAGGTATCGTGGAAACAATATTTTACCGACAGTCACCTGGTGAGCCTGATCGATACAGCAGTGCGGCATAACCAGGATATGCTGATCGCCACGCAGCACCTGGAGCAGGCAAAAGCGCGCATCGGTTATGCACGTGCCGCGCTGGCGCCCGAGGTCAGGGCCACGATGACGGCTTCGGGTGACCATTACGGTAAGTACACGATGTCGGGCGTCGGTAATTTCGATACCAATAAATCGCAAAACATCAACGAGAACCAAAAGGTGGCGGAAGGCCTTACCCCCGATTATTTTATCGGCCTGCGAAGCAGTTGGGAAATTGATATCTGGGGCAAGCTCAAAGACCAGAAAAAAGCGGCGCTCTCTTCCTTCCTGGCGGCGGAAGAAGGCAGAAAGCTGGTCCAAACCGAATTGGTAGCCACCGTTGCCGGATTGTATTATGACCTGCTGGCGCTCGACAATGAACTAAAGATCATTCACAAAAATACTTCCCTGCAGGAGTCGGCGCTCGACGTCGTAAGGGTACAGAAGGAAGCCGGTCGCGCTACCGAACTGGCCGTACAGCAGTTCGAAGCCCAGTTGCTTCGCACACGGGCGCTGGCATTTTCCATTCGGCAGAATATCAAAGCGACGGAAAACGAGCTCAATTTTCTTATCGGCAGGTATGCGGGTACTGTTACGCGCGACAGCATTCGTATGGTAGATGTATCGGGTATCCGTTTCCCTGTCGGCTCACCGTTGCTGCTGCTGGAAAACCGCCCCGATATCAAAGAGGCGCGGCTGCATTGGGATGCGGCTACGTACCGGTCGGCTGCTGCCGGCAAGGCCTTTTTACCGGCCCTGCAGCTTACACCATATGCAGGACTGAATGCCTTTCGCGCTTCGGTGCTGTTTGATCCCGGCTCCATCGTTTATGGCGTGCTCGGCGGGTTAACCGCACCCGTTTTCAACCGGCAGCAACTGAAGGCCGACCAGGCCATTGCCGTGGCGGATCAGAAGATCGCGATCCTGGAATACCAGAAGAGACTGCTGGGTGCTTTCCGCGAGGTAATGACCCTGCACAGCAGCGTGGAAAATGTAAAGCAATCTTATGTGATCAAGCAACAGGAGGTCGCCCTGTTGAACAACGCGGTCAGCACGGCAAGGGAACTGTACTACACCGGTTATGCGAATTACCTGGAGGTGATCAGCGCGCAGCGCGGCGTGCTCGACGCTGAACTTGAACTGACGGGTTTGCGCAAAGACCTGCTGAAAGCCTCGGTCGATCTGTACCGCGCCCTGGGCGGCGGCTGGGCAGAAGCGGCCAACTGACATCAGTGCATCCGCATGGGCCGCATGCCGAATACCACGCTGACATAAAAACGCTTCAGGCGGTCTTCCGGTGCATTGGCCAGGTCTTGTCCCGCCTTGCTGCGCCAGGGCCGCGCTTCGAAGCTGCCTGCATAACCACCCTGTACGCCGATAATGCCATCTCCTTTCGGCGATAAAAACAGCAGTCCGACGCCGGCACGGTAGTGGAAAAATCCGTTGCTGAAAACAACGGGCTCGATGGCATTGGCGGTGGATGGCTGGGACAGCACCTCGTCGAAGTTCACCCGGCTGTTGTCGGTATAATAACGCGCCTGGTCCCAATCGTAGCCGAGGCCTGCCATTGGGTATAGCATGATCCGCTCGTTTTTAATAACGTCGTAACCGATATCGGCGCCTACACCGATCGACCGGGCTGTACTGCTTCTGCGATGCCTGTCGCCGCTCATCGAGCTCGCTGCCAGCACATTGAAAACCGATACCACTCTTCGTTTTTCTTTGATCCAGCCGATTTGCAGGCTCCCCGCCTGGTTGCGCAGGTCTTTATACCTGGGAAAAGCAGCCACCCGTTTGTCTAACTGGTCGAACGACTGAAAATGTACACCCACGCCAAGGGTGCTCCAATAGTGGTCGTATTTTTTGGATGAATGAGGTGATGTTTGGGCAAAGCCCGGCATACCGAAGCCGACCAACAGAAGAAGTGCCACTAGGCTTTTCATGATAACAGCGTTTAAACAGTAATGCAAAAATTATTCCCGTTCAATCTTCCAGCAATTCGCATTCAAACCCTTCTGTCTGGAGCAGGCCGGCTACTGTTCTGGTGCAAATGCCGCTGCCTTCCAACCGCAGAATGCGGTCACAATCATGCAGGTCAAAGTTGATCTTACAGGCGGGAAATTCTTTTTCCAGCGATTGCCGGAGCAGGTCGGCGATCGCTTTTTCCGATACATTGGTTTTAAATACTTCCACCATATACGCTGCAGTTAGACCAAAATTACAAACTTGCCGTTGCGCTGGCCGGGGGTAAAAACGGCAATTTTCGGGCCGATCGCGACAGGAATATTTGTGTTCGATGTTTCCAGTAGAACAGCCGGCAGGTGAAAAAAGTTGCCGTACCGGCGACCGGGGCCTGTAAATCGTTGAAACCGGCAGTTGTGGTAAACCGGCTTTTCGACGAACGGAAATGCTTTCCTGCCTTTTCCGGCACCGGGCCGTTACCGTATATATACGCGAATTTCCGGCCGCTTAACCACTGATTGTCAACGATAGCCAGCTAACGGTAAGGATCAGCCGCCATCGTATAATCCACATTTGTCTTCGTATTGTCATCAATTCCTGTCGTGCTTTCACGCACCGGTATTAACCCATTGATAAGAAATAGCACAGAATTTGCGTTTGAATCCCTGAAATCCAGGGCCTTTGAAACCAACCCATCCCTTTACGAACAGCTTACTGCTGATCCTGTGCTTCTTTGTGACTGCTTTTTCTTCGGTAGCACAATTGCCCGATATCCAGTGGGCACGCACCTACGGTGGATCAGCCGTTGATATAGCACAACGTGTTATTGTTACTGCCGATGGCGGTACGGTGCTGGCAGGTTATACCAGCTCGAAAGACGGTATTGTGCCGGCGCGGCCTTCGCGCGACTATTGGGACCTGCTGGTGGTTAAGCTCAGCAGTTGCGGCGAAATCCAGTGGTCAAGGTCATTTGGCGGCACCGGTTACGAATCAGCCAAAGACATTCTGCAAACCGACGATGGTGGATTCCTTGTATTGGGAGAAACCAATTCTACCGACGGAGACGTTACCAGCGGATACGGCGGCACCAAAGATGTGTGGCTGCTCAGGCTGTCGGCCGATGGCAGCCTGCAATGGCAGAAACGCTACGGCGGCAGCCAGATGGATATCGGCAATCGCATTGTATCGCTGCCGGATGGCAACTATATGCTCTTGTGCAGCACAGCCTCCAGCGACGGCAACTTTCCCGGCAACCGGAGCGCTCCCGGATTTACCGACGGCGGCCTGATTAAAATAGATCCCAACGGGCACGTTTTGTGGACGCGTTGTTATGGCGGCAGCCGCAATGATGAATTGTTCGACGGGGCAGTAGTGGGCAATCGTTTATACCTGGCCGGTTATGCCAACTCGATCGACGGAGATATTCCCCCCTCGCAAAAGAACTATGACGCCTGGTTGCTTTGTCTCGACCTCACAGGCAACAAAATATACAGCAAGATATACGGCGGCTCACAAAACGATGTGGCCTATGTAATGTCCGCCAAACAGGATACCCTCACCCTGGCTGGTTATACCACATCTACCGACGGCCCCGTAACAGGCGCTCACGGCGCGCAAGACGGCTGGGTATTTCAATGCACTACTGCCGGTGAGCTGATCTGGCAGGCAACACTCGGGGGCAGCGAAGCCGACTATATTTATGATATCTACCCCATGGCCAATGGCTCTTTCCTGCTGGGCGGCGCTTCTTCGTCTGAAGACGGACAGATCGCCGGCAACAAAGGTGATTCGGATTTCTGGATATCTGTTGTCGACAGCCGCGGGCAACTGACCTGGACGAAGAACTACGGCGGCAGCTCGGCCGACAACTGTTTCAGCATGGCCGTGAACGAGTCGTTGCAGGAATATTACCTGGCAGGTTATACCGAGTCGTCGTACAAGGGCGATTTTGCCGCAGTTCCGGTGCAGGGCGGCGACGCAGCACTCATAAAACTGAAGATACCGCTGCTGCAGGATAAAGACAGCATTGTATGCGACCCGGCCGGTTTCGTATCGTACACCGATACCCTGCACGATGCCTGTGGGTATGATTCGCTGATCGTTACCTATCATGGCATAAAAACCGACAGCCTTTTCACGGCAGCAAACAGGCGGGATACTGTTTTTGCAGGCGATACTTACACCCTGCCTGCTATACAGACAGGCATGTACTGGTTACCCGCCCCGGGGCTGGTTTGCGACCACTGCGATGTTCCGCAGGCGCGCCCTTCTGAAACAACGGTGTATACGGCGGTATTGCCGTTGGACCAATGCGAGATCAGGGACCAGTTTACCCTGGTTGTGATGAAAGACGCCACTGTATTTGTACCGAATGCCTTTACGCCTAATGGCGACGGCAGGAACGATCGTTTCGGTCCCGTGGGAAAGGTGCCGGGCAAATACGAATTGCGCATCTATAACCGGTTTGGCGAGCTGGTGTTCCAGTCGAACGATATGGAACGGAAATGGGACGGCACCAAACGCGGGCAACCTGTTCCGTCGGGCAGCTTCAGCTATGTGCTGGAATACTACGACGTCAACCAGGTGAAACAGTTTAAAAAAGGAATGCTCTTATTGATCAGATAAGTGAAATCTATATCCGATGGACAGACGAAGTTTTTTTCGAGCACAAACCCGTACGAAGTCTAACTTCCGTGTACAGGCCGGCATGCAGCCCTATGGCGGCGCGTGGACGCGCGACGAGGTCACCCACCTGCTGAAACGCACCCTGTTCGGCGCCCGGGAAACCGATATCCAGGCCTTCATGGCAATGGACCCTCAAACAGCCATAGACGCGCTTTTCCAGCCGCAGCCCATGCCGTCTTCTCCGCTACGGGAATACGGCCTGGTAGGGGTGGAAGAATTTATGTACGACGACCTGGGCGTGGCGGTGGGACAACCCTGGGGCGACGATATGAATGTAACGAGTGATGTGCAGGCGAGACCGGCCATCAACAGCGCCCGGTGCGGCTCGCTGGTTAAATGGATGATGGGGCAGATGCTGCACCAGCAGCCGACCATCCATGAAAAAATGGTGCTGTTTATGCACCATCATTTTTCCGTTCAGATAGGCGAGGTCGACGATGCCACGATGTGCTACCGGCATCACCTGTTGCTGCGGCAATATGCATTGGGGAATATCCGCGAGCTGACCCGCCTGGTAAGCAAAGACCCCGCCATGCTTCGCCACCTCAATGGTTACCTGAATTCGAAAAAAGCGCCCGATGAGAACTTCGCGCGCGAATTGCAGGAACTGATGACGGTAGGCAAGGGGCCTGATTCGATGTACACCGAAGGTGATGTGATAGCGGCTGCCAAGGTGCTTACCGGCTGGCGGATCAATTCGGAAACCAAGCTCGCCGAATTTTCGGCGGGTGAGCACGATACAAGCACCAAGCAGTTCTCCGGTTTTTACGGCGGCATCAGCATCGGCGGCGGTGATGGCGATACAGAGCTGGCAGCCCTTATCAATATGATCTTCGGCGTAAAAGAAACGGCGCGCTTTATCTGCCGCAAGCTCTATCGCTGGTTTGTGTATCATCGCATCGAAAGCGATGTGGAAACCGCTGTCATACAACCCCTGGCTGATTTACTAATCGCTGAGAATTATGAGCTGGCGCCAGTATTGAAAACACTGTTGCGCAGTGAACATTTTTATGAAACGGCACACCGCGCCTGTTATATCAAGAACCCGTATGATTTCATCATCGGTACCCTGCGTGAATTCAATGTGCCCATTCCGGCCCTGGGCGATTACAGCCAGTCATATCCTTATTTTCAATCGCTGGCCAGGCAGGGCAGCCGCATGCTGATGGAACTGTTCCAGCCGCCCGACGTATCAGGCTGGCCGGCTTATTACCAGGAGCCGATGTTTTATGAAATGTGGGTGAACTCAAACAGTTTGCCGAGGCGTGCCGAGTTTGTGGATGGCCTTGTTGACGATGGCGTTATTGACGTACGTGCCTATGTGAATGCGCTGGGAACGCAGCCCGATGTACGTTCGCTTGTTGAAACGATTGCCGCCCGCCTGCTGCAATACCCCTTGTCTGACAATTCAATCGATTATATCGTGAACCGTTTTTCGCCGGGCGGCATGCCCGACGACACGAAGTTGAAAGATATTTTCAAATTCATTTTGAACCTGCCTGAATACCATTTGTGCTGATCCAAAATCCAATATCATGAACCGAAGAAAATTCCTGTCGAGAACCGTTCCCGCTACCGTTATGCCGGCATTGTTAAACGGCTTCAGCTTTTCGGCTTACGGCAGCCAGCCGGGGTCCATGCTGCAGCAGTTGCTGGGCCCCGACCTGCCCAACGATCATATACTGGTGCTGATTCAGTTGCACGGTGGTAACGACGGGTTGAATACCGTCATCCCCCTTGATGTGTACGGAAACTACTATACGGCCCGCGCCAATGTGGCGATACCGCAAGACCGCGTATTGCGCCTCGACGGAACCGATAAAACAGGCTTGCACCCCGCCATGACAAAGCTGCAAACCCTGTTCAACAACGGTAAGGCGAATATTGTGCAAAGCGTGGGATACGACAAGCAGAATTTTTCGCATTTCCGATCGACCGATATATGGATGACGGGCGATGATTCGAATAACCGGAGCTCGCGCGAAAAGCGCGGCTGGCTGGGTCGCTACCTGGAAGACGTTTATCCCGGTTACCCGTATGAATATCCGAATGGCGATATGCCCGACCCGCTGGCCATCCAGATCAGCGAAGCGCCGACAGTAACGGTGCAGGGAGATGTGTTTTCCATGGGATTGTCGATCACCGACCCCAACAACGTATATTCTTTTACGAACCCGTTCAACGATTATCCGTTGAACAGCGCCGATGCCAACCGGGAATTGCAGTACCTGCGCATTATCACCGACAAAACCAAGGTATATTCAGACATCATTCGCGCGGCGTATAACAAAGGAGCCAACCGGGGCACGTATGATGAAACCAGCCTCGCCCGCCAGCTCGCCATTGTGGCCAGGCTGATCAGCGGCGGACTGAAAACGCGTGTATATACGGTAACGCTGGGCGGTTTCGATACCCACAAGAAGCAGGTGAATCCCGGCGACACCAGCACCGGTGGCCATGCCGAGCTGCTGAAGTCGTTGTCGGCCGGCATCAGCGCTTTCCAGGACGACCTGGAAAAGCAGCAACTGGACGACCGGGTACTGGGCATGACCTTCTCCGAATTCGGCCGCCGCATCAAGTCGAACGCCAGTATGGGAACCGACCATGGCGCCGCCGCGCCGCTGATATTGTTTGGCAAGCATGTAAAAAAAGGCGTGCTGGGTAAAAGCCCCGATATTCCCGCCGAAGTACAGGTAGTTGACAATATTCCCTTTCAATACGACTTCAGGAGCATTTATGCCACGGTGCTGGAACGCTGGTTCTGCGTTGACAAAACCAAGATCAGCCAGTTGATGCTGAAAGACTACCAGAGCCTTCCCATCATCGGCGGAACGCCCTGCGGCCTTGACGACGACATTGAAGAAGTGAATGAGCAGGCCGATAAGATGATCCTCAAATTCTGGCCCAACCCTTACCAGCAGGTAGCGACCCTGCAGTTTTCAACGCCTGGCGGTAAAACCGTCGTGCAGCAACTGAATGCGCTCGGCCAACTGGTGCGTATCCATGCCATGGAGACATATCCCGCAGGCACTTTTAATATCGATATCTACGAAGACCAGTTGCCGTCGGGTATGTATTTTATTCGTTTGC
This sequence comes from Flavihumibacter sp., assembly GCA_039811405.1. Taxonomy (GTDB): domain Bacteria; phylum Bacteroidota; class Bacteroidia; order Chitinophagales; family Chitinophagaceae; genus Flavihumibacter. Next base: position 10,210 of record JBDHYM010000014.1, read on the forward strand.
AAACCGGTAACCTGCAGAAAGTGATCCGTGTAATAAAAGCTAAATAGCCAAAAAATAGCGAAATTGCAGGGCATGCTGACACGCATGGCACCCACTCCCAGCGGTTATCTTCACCTGGGTAACATTTTGTCGTTCTGCATTACGGCCGCACTGGCCGAAGAACACGGGGCAGATATTCTGCTGCGTATTGACGACCTCGACCAGGGCCGGGTACGGCCGGCCTATATTGCCGACGTATTCAGCACGCTGAATTACCTCGGTATTACCTGGCAGCAAGGGCCGCTGAATGCCGGCGATTTTATCAGGCGTTATTCACAACTGAAGCGACTCGGTTTATACCAGGCGGCACTGAATATCTTGCGCGACAAAAAAATGGTGTATGCCTGCGACTGTACGCGTAAAACCATCATGCATTGCCGGTGTCGCAACAGGAAATTATCGCTCGATGGTCTCCATCACCAATGGCGGCTGATCACTGACGGCGCTGCGCTGGATGGCTCGCTCAAAGACTTTGTGGTGCGAAGAAAAGACGGCTTTCCCGCTTACCAGTTGAGCTCGGTGGTTGACGACGTGCATTTCGGCGTCAACCTGGTCGTGCGGGGGGAAGACCTAAGACAGTCAACGGCAGCGCAGTTGTATATATGTGACCTGGTAGAATGCGGCGCTTTCAGGAACGTCGTTTTTTATCATCACCGGTTGCTGACCGAGCCCGGCGGGGAAAAAATGTCTAAGTCCGCGGGCGCCGTATCCATTCATTACCTCGCAGCGCACGGACACACGCCTGCACGTATTTTCGCAGCAATCGCAAAGCTGGCAGGGCTGGACAACGGTATCACCGACCACCTGGCGCTGGGCAGGGAATACCTGCGGCAAGGGCGCTGAATTGCCGGTTATATCGCTTTTCTGACAGCAGGCGCGATCTTTTCCGCCAGCAGACGGATACACCGCATGATATTCTCCTGCGGCAGGTCGGGACCGGTAATGATCTGCGCCAGGTAACGATCCATGTGGAAGATGTCATTAAAGCGTATGATCCTCTCCGTTAGTTCTTCCGGGCTGCCGACCAACAGCGGTCCCTCCTTACGCAGGTATTCGAACTGGTTCCTGTCAAGGGGCGCCCAGCCCCGTTCGCTGCCGATCTTGTTCATCAGCTTCTGGTAGGTTGGGAAAAATTCGTCGGCCGCCTGCTGCGAATCGGGCGCCACATAAAAATGCGTGTTTATACAAAGGGGCGGCGGCTGGTGCCCGGCATCGGTGGCCGATTGGCGGAACAGTTGTACGAGTGATGCGAATTGCGCTGGCCTGCCGCCCAGCAACGCAACCGTCATAGGCAGGCCCAGGGTGCCGGCGCGTTTGGCGGAAGCGGGGGTGCCTCCAACGGCCAGCCATACCGGCAGCGACTGTTGTAAGGGTCGCGGATACACGCCCTGGTGACGGATCGGCGCACGGAACTGTCCTTTCCAGTCGACAATTTCCGATTTGTTGATGTTGAGCAACAGGTCGAGCTTCTCCACGAACAGTTCGTCGTAGTCGTCGAGATTGTACCCAAACAGCGGAAAAGATTCTATGAACGATCCTCTTCCCGCCATGATCTCTGCGCGGCCCCGCGAGATGAGATCGAGTGTGGCAAACTGCTGGAATACACGCACCGGATCGGCCGAGCTTAACACCGTTACGCTGCTGCTTAATTTTATTTTTTTCGTGATGCTGGCGGCGGCCGATAAGATCATTTCGGGTGATGATACCAGGTAGTCGGCCCGGTGGTGCTCGCCCAATGCATATACGTCGAGCCCAACTTCGTCGGCCAGCCTGATCTCTTCCAGCAGGTCCTGCATACGAGCAGCGGCACCTGTGGCGCCGCCTGCTTTTCCTTCGGGGATCACTTCTCCGAAGCTGCTTATTCCAAATTCCATATTGTTATCAGATATTTCCTTTTTTCAGTTCCTCAACGGCGTGGCTTGCGGCCCGCGCCGTGAGAGCCATATAAGTAAGCGACGGGTTCACGCAATGGCTGCTGGTCATGCAACTGCCGTCGGTAATCACTACGTTGGGTACTTCATGCACCTGGTTGTAAGCATTCAGCACCGATGTTTTCGGATCTCTGCCCATACGCGCCGTACCCATTTCGTGGTTGGCATTGCCGGGAAATGACATGGTACCCGACACCCGGATGTTCTTGTACCCGGCTTTCTCCAGCATTTCTGCACCTGTTAGTTTTATGTCTTCGTGCATGAGGCGTTCGTTCTCTTTGAACTCGCAGTCGATCGCGATCATTGGTCTGTCCCAGGGGTCTTTGCGGTCATGGTTCAGGGTAACGCGGTTGCCGGCATAAGGCAGGCATTCACCGAACGACCATAAGCTGACCCGCCAGGGGCCGGGTTCTGTTTGCCGGTTCTTCAATTCTTCTCCAATACCGTCGCCATCGGCGCCGGTTCGATAAGCCCCCGCACCGAAATGATAACCGCGCACAAAATCTTTGACAGGCTCGGTGATGTTGCGAAAGCGCGGTATATAAGCGCTGGTTGGCCGCCGCCCGTAATAATAGCTGTCGAGCCAGCCCTCGACATCGGCCGATACCGACAATCCCTTGTGGTGATCCATGAGGTTACGCCCCACCTGGTCGCTGCCGTTACCGAGGCCGTTGGGGAAACGCGACGATACGGAGTTCAGCAATATGGCGGCGGTGGCCACGGTGGCTGCGTTCAGGAAGATGAGCCGCGCGTAAAAATTCTCCGTTTTCCTGGTTAGCGTATCGATCACTTCTACACCGCTCGCTCTTTGTTTCTTTCCATCATAGAGCACCTGGTGCACCAGTGAATAGGGGCGAATGGTCAGGTTGCCCGTAGCCTGCGCGGCCGGAAGGGTACTGGCATTGGTGCTGAAATAAGCGCCGAAGGGGCAACCGCGGTGACAGAGGTCCCTCGCCTGGCAATTGGCTCGCCCGGTTACCGGTTTGGTGAGGTTGGCGGTACGCCCCATGATCACCTGCCGGGTCGAATAGGCTTTGCCGATCTGTGATTGAAAATGTTTTTCTACCGCATTCATTTCGAACGGCGGCTGGAAAGGACCGTCCGGCAAGTGCGGAATACCATCGCGGTTGCCGCTTACACCGATAAACGATTCTACATAATCGTACCAGGGCGCAAGGTCTTTGTAACGGATCGGCCAGTCGATGCTATGACCATCGCGCAGGTTGGCCTCAAAGTCGATATCGCTCCAGCGATAACAGGCCCTTGCCCATAAGAGCGACCGGCCACCCAGGATGTTTCCGCGCACCCAGTCGAACCGCTTGACCTCCTGGTAGGGGTTTTCGATATCGTTTATGTAAAAATGTTTGTTGTCTTCCCGCAGGGAATAGTGCCTTGCGGCCACGTGTTTTTCCTGCTTGTCTTTGCGGGTGAGGGTGCCGCGGTGCCCAAATTGCCAGGGGTGCTTCGTGGCGTTGGGGTAATTCGGATGCTTCACGGGCTCGCCCCTTTCCAGCAAGAGTACCCTGAGCCCCTTTTCACACAGCTCTTTGGCGGCCCAGCCGCCACTGATCCCTGATCCCACCACGATGGCGTCATAGGTGTTCTGCGGTATGGCCTTTGTGTTCAGGTAAACGGAATCACCGGGCATTTCGATCTTCTTTTGACGGTAACTTACAGATAAAATCGGGAAAACGGCGGTCTGCCTGGCGGACAAATGAGCGCGGGGTAAAACGGAAGCAATTTGCGGTATAAGATAACGGTATAGGGCAGCCGAAAGCAATAACCCGCTTTGGATATAATGCCCTGGACCGGCCTCGCCGGCCGGGTGAAGAAGCAAGCCCGTTAAACGGCCTTTGCTCTTTTCCGCGATAAGAAGTGGTCTTCCATCGGGGTGGCCGACCATTCGTTGGTCGGTTCGATGATGGGACAGTTGTGGTTGCGGATCAGGGGGATCATTGTCCAGGCTTGTTCAATGAGCCCGCCACTGTCGACCGGTACCGGCCTTACGCGCGGATTTTCACGGGCAAGCACTTTGCCCTGCAGATCGAATAATGTGTGCTGAAAGAATTTAGCTTTAACCCCGCCGTCTTTACCAAAGACACAGTTGCCCAATAAAACGCCCATCACTGTTCCATCGATCAGTGCGAGAATGTTATTGTGTATGAAAGCGATGCTGGAAGGGTCGTTCCCGTTAAGCAGCGTCATACGGTTGTTTTTAGTGTGAGTAAATGGTTCCGCCGGCAAATTCGGAAAAAGCTGTTAACGGTATGTTACGTAATTGTTACCAAGTCTGTTTTTGGCTGTTGATCGGGAATTTTTGTGGAAAACTTTCCTGTATACATGGTCATTGACCGGTGATGAGGTATTTCTCTACCGGTAAGCAGGTTACCCCTTCCACTTGCCGGTAGGAATCGGTGGTATAGATATGATCGATATTGCTTATCTGCACGCCTTTGCTGAATATACCGTGGCTGACGATCAGGTTCACTTCAGCGGCGCCTTTTTCCTTTAGCATAGTGGCGGTTCCTGCGAATGTGCCGCCGCCGTCGCAGATATCATCCACGATAAAGCAGGTTTTCCCGCCGAGGTTGGTCGTCGTGGTGTTGAAGTGGGAGAGGGCGCCTGTTTTAAGGTCGCGTTCCTTCATGCATTCCACCACCTGGTCGGTACCGAGAAAATGAGCCAGGTGGTGTATCTTCTTCAGCGCGCCGGCATCGGGCGAAACAATACAATAGTTTACACCGGGGTGCTGTTTCAGATAATCGTTCAAGGCATCCTGTACGAAATGGTGGTTGGGAATGGCATAGGCATGGTCGATCAGGGCCGTGCTTACTTCCGAATGCGGGTCGAAGACCGATACCTTGCTGAAGCCGGCCAGGTTGATGATGCCGGCGATGGTTTTCAGGGAAAACGGCTCACCACTCAGCATGACCCGGTCCATACGCGCCGCCAGCAGGTAAGAGATCACCAGCTCCACTTTTTCGAACTCGAGGTAGTCGAGCACATTCGTGCAGAACATCGCCAGCAGCAGGTCTTCCGAAGAAGCGATGCGGGTAATGAGCCGGATCTTTTCCGAGCGGTTTATGCCATTCACGGTTTGCATATCGAGCTTGATATGCGGCTGTTTGTCGGGAAAAAGCAGGCGGGTATATTGTATATCGGATGCGGCAGGTGTTATCAGGTTCAGCGTTTTCATGTTTTTTGTTTGAATAGCCATTTATAATTGGGATGTCAGCAGGCTGCGAATCTCGGCGAGCGACCAGTCGCGCAGCAATTTTCCGTCGCGGAAAACGGGCTGCAGCTCGCCTTTTGCTTCTTCTTCCCAATTGCACTGGTCTTTCAGGGCGAGCCGGCCGGTGGCGGCATCGCGGTACACCTGCATCAGTCCGCGGGCCGATTTCTTGGTGCCGTCGTCGGTTTTCGGGTCTTTATAAATATCGCGGCCCACGCCATTCACTTCGCCGTAAGTGGCTTTCATGGCGAACCCGAAATTGTCGCGTGTGACGTATTCATAGGTGAATGACCCGATACCCAATACCACGTTATAGCTGGCGAAGCCTTTTTGCCTGAGTCCTTCCAGTATGGCCTTCTGCCTTTCGATGGTGATGCTGTCGCCATAGATCAGGCCGATATGGCCGTCGAGCAGCTTGTAGCCTTTTTCGGTGATGGTACCGCCAAAGGTTTCCCACATGCACTCGATCGCACCTTTGTACGCGGGGCTGCCCGCAGGCGCCTGCGGATCGCCGACAATGATCCTGACCGGGTCACCGCTGTCGGGGCGGATCACCACTTTGCCGTTGCGGGCGAGGATCTTCGGTTTCAAAGCGGGCAGGAACTCGGTGATCACCTGCCAGAAATCCCAGGTATCGCTAACGATCGAAACGATGCCGGCGGGGTATATCTCGGTGACCAGCCGCTCGAAGGTGTTGATCTCGCCATCCTGGGTGCCCATGCACATTACGCTGTGTTCGGTGGCGGGTACGGATCCGCCGACCAGTTCCTTATCCGCGTCGGCGTTGTAATAGGTTTCCAGGAAATCGATGGCGGGGATGGTATCGGTTCCCGTGAAGCTCAGCAGGTGACCGGCGCCGCTCATCAGGGCGTCTTCCACGCCGCTCATGCCGCGGAAAGAAAAATCGTGGCCCTGCCAGGGGATAAAGCTCTTGTCTTCGCCGACGGTTTCTTTCGCATAATGCGCGAAGTTGCGCAGGTAGTGGAAGGCCGTGGTGGCCGAGGTGCAGGGCTTCCAGGTGATGGCGCTCACGATGGTTTCGAGCATATTGGTGAGCCAGAAGAATTCGGGCTTCGTATTGCGGATGGTGAACACCGGCACGCGCATGGGCACCAGGCTGCCTTCGGGCAGGGCCTTGATCTCGATGGGGAGGTAGCCCAGGTCGTGCAGGTCGGCGATATGATCGTAAGGAATGCTGTCTTTGCCGAGGTAGTTATCGATGCGGCGACGGTAGGCTTTCAATACTTCTTCTTTCGGACGGTTGAAGAAATCTTCATTGAACTGGCGTACCAGGTATTCTTTGATAAAGTATTGCAGGCCGAAAAAGACCACGCTGTCCATGTCGGGGTTGCGGCTTTTGCGGGGTGTCAGGTTCGAGTACACGAGGGTGGTGCCGGCGGGGTATTGAAATTTGTGGCCCACTTTATAGCCGTCTTTCAGGAGCAGGGGGAGGACGTTCATGGCAATTCTATGTTTAAATGAAATTTTTGGAGGGGTAATTCTTTGTTGAACCGGTAGAGCTCGGGGTGGCGGTTTTTGAGTCCGCCGCGTTTGGCGCCTGTCGGCACGATATAACGTGCGTCGAGGAATTTTCTGCGGAAGTTTCTTCTGTCGAGTGGCCGGCCGAGGATGCATTCATAGAGTTCCTGGATTTCGGCGATGGTAAAATCCTGGTCGAGCAGCTCGAAGCCTGCAGGGTGGTAGAGGATCTTGGCCTGTAGCCTTTTCAGGGCTGCTTCGATGATCAGCGGGTGATCAAAAGCGGGATCGGGCAGTTGGCCGATGGGAAACCAGCGTACATCGTTGGCCATGGTACCGGCCGCCGTTCTGTAATGGGCGGGGTTGATCAGGGCATAATAAGCCACGGCGATGACGCGGCCCCGCGGATCGCGGTCGGGCTGGTCGAATGAGTAAAGCTGTTCGAGGTAAAGGTCGCTCATGCCGAGTTTGGTGTCGAGAATACGGCGGCAGGTTTGCTGGAAGGTTTCGGTGAGCTGGAGAAAAGCGCCGGGCAGGGTCCACCGGTTGGCGAAAGGTTCCTCTTTCCGGTTGAGCAGCAATACCTGTAACTGTCCCTGGTCGTAGCCAAATACGACCAGGTCGATGGCAATGGCAGGGTTCTGGTATTGATCAAATGGCTTCAACTTAACGTCATTATGACACAAAGTAAACAATAAGGTTTGAGATTTGCAAGCTTTGTGACAAAAGTTTTCTTTCCCGATCTAAAAACGGGGGAGATTTGTTGTTAGGTTTCCACCCGTCGGGTGCCACCCGTCAGGTGCCACCCGACGGGTGGAATAAAAGTTTTGCATATGGAAAACAGTTTTGCCAACCTGATCAATGGCGACCAGCCGGTGCTGGTTGACTTTTTTGCCGAGTGGTGCGGCCCTTGTAAAATGATGCCGCCGATTTTAAAGGAAGCAAAGGAGAAGTTGGGCGATAGCGCCCGGATCGTGAAAGTGGATGTGGACAAAAACCCTGCTGTGGCGTCGGCCTATGGTATCCAGGGAGTGCCGACGGTGATCCTGTTCCAGAAAGGAGCCGTGAAATGGCGGCAGTCGGGCGTGGTGCCGGCCCATGTGCTGGTGAACGCGGTGAGGCAGTTGGGCTAGTGCTTAATATATGTAGTGTGGTATTCGCTCAAAAACAGCCGAACAGCCTTCAATGCAACTGGGTTCAATGGGAGAAAGGATCAACTGGTTTCCCGTATCGTCCAGTTCAACAATAAATCGTTGGTAACTTTTGTCGGTAGGCATGGGTTCGATCTGCAGCTTATTGCTATCGATCAGGCTGTAATGGCTGGCGCCGGAATAAATGTCCGGGGCGCTGAACGCTCCATCTTCAAAGAAAGTCATGGTCTGTGTAGCAGATGCTGCCGGCCGCCATTCCGCCGGTCCGCCGATACTGCTGTATTCTCCTTTATACAACCAGGTGCCGGTTAAAGAGGATTCAATATTCGTTTTCTTTTCGGCTGATTTGTTGCAACTGCTGATGAGCAATAAGATGATGTAAAAACCGGTAAGCTGTTTCATTGATTGTGTTTTAGCGGACGACAGTTTGACAGCAGTATTTTCCTGTTCGTTGCCGCCACCATCAAATAGTTGATTTATGTAAATTATTCGCCGGAAAGCTGGATCGATAACACTTGCTTATTTACATAATAAATAAGCCGATAATTATTATATAATATTATTAATCAAATATAAGTAGATTAATTTACTTATTTCGAGTAACATTTTTTACCTGTTGTTTTTACCATTCCTGCATAAAGTGAAATTTCTTTTGTTTGACTAAATTATTTAGTATTTTGCGCCTGTGTCTGTGCTTACTGCTGAAATACGAAAGAAGCTGGAACAGGATATCCTGGCGCTGGGCGGCTTCCGGCATATGGTTAAGGACGGGGTGCGGCGACCGGACCTGGGACTGATCAACCAGGCCTTTCCGGGCGGTCTCTTTCCCGTCGGAGCGGTACATGAGTTGTTGCCGGAAAGCCCTGAACAGGTGGCGGCCAGCCAGGGTTTCCTGGCTGCCCTGCTCCCGGGATTAGTGGGAGCGGAGGGGCTGGTTTGCTGGATATGTGCGCAAAGGCAGGTATATCCGCCGGCATTGACGCAATTCGGTTTGCCTGCCGACCGGGTCATTTTTGTAGAGTTGGCCCGGCCGGTCGACCGGCTTTGGGCCCTGGAAGAAATGCTCCGGTGCACATCGGTCACTGCGGTTGTGGCCGATGTGGAAGCAGTGTCTTTTGTGCAGTCCCGGCGCTTCCAACTGGCGGTAGAGGCTTCGGGTGCAACGGGTTTCCTGCTTCGTTCGCCGGCGACCACGCGCACTCCGTTGTCAACAATTGCCTCCTGGCAGATCTCGCCGGTTAAAAGCCGGCTGCCCGGCGGCTTGCCCGGGGTAGGCTTCCCCGGCTGGCGGGTAGAGCTTACCAGGATTCGGAATGGCCGGCCCGGTGCCTGGAACCTGTTCTGGGAATCACGTCGCTTCATTTTCGAGCAGGTGACTGATGAAGTTGCGCGCTTATATCGACTTAAAAAAGCGGTATAAAATGCAAAAGTCGTTTGTTTGTATATGGTTCAGGTATTTGAAAACAGATCGCACGGTAATTCGCCAGCCGGCATTGAAAAGCCAGCCACTGGTATTGATCAGCCCCGTACACGGGAAAATGGTCATCACAGCAGCCAATGCGATCGCACATGCACAGGGGATCGACAGAGGTATTTCATTGGCTGATGCCCGGGCCATGATACCCGGATTGCTTTCCCTGAACGATCAGCCGGAGAAGGCCGTCCGCTGGCTCAATGCATTGGGAGGGTATTGTAACCGTTTCAGTCCGTCGGTAAGTCTTTCAGGTACTGATACCCTTTTTATCGATGCTACCGGCTGCTCCCATTTATGGGGTGGCGATGCGGGGTATTTATCCGCCATCAGGAACGCCTTTGACGCCATTGGCTACCAGGTACGCCTGGCCATGGCTGGCACGCCCGGCGCGGCCTGGGCGCTGACCCGTTATGGGAAAGACAGCACCATTGCGGCTCCGAACCGGCAGATGGATGTCCTCCTGCCGCTGCCTCCCGCGGCCCTGCAACTGGACCCGGAACTGGTAGCACGGTTCGATAAGCTGGGGCTTAAAACGATCTGCCAGTTGTTGCAGATTCCCCGCCCGGCCTTGTTGCGGCGTTTCGGGCAGGCCCTGCTCGATCGGGTCGATGCCTGTTCGGGAGCGCGGATAGAAAGCTGGGAACCGGTATTCCCCCCTGTTGAACACCAGCAGCGATTGGCCTCGCTGGAGCCCATTATTACCCTGGCCGGGGTGGAAATCGCCCTGCAAACCCTGCTGGAAAAAATGATACGACAACTGAGCCAGGAAGGATTGGGTATCAGACAGGCGGTTTTCACCGGCTTCCGGTCGCGGCAAAAACCGGTGTCCATCCGGGTGGGCACCAGCCAGCCGGTGCAGGACCTCCGCCGGGTCTTCCGGCTTTTTGAAATGAAATTCGACCGGTTGTCGCTGGAACCGGGTATCGAATCCTTCCTGCTGGAAGTACCCCGAACGGAACCGGTGCAGCACCGGCAGGAAAAGATATGGAACGGATCGGCGGCGGCTGACAACGAAGCGCTGGCGGAGCTGATCGACCGGATCAGCAATAAGTTTGGCGCCAGCCGGATCAGCCGCTTTTTGCCGGCTGAACACCACTGGCCCGAACGGGCTTTTCGAAAAGCAACATCGTTGGTGGAAGAGAAAACATCCGCATGGCCTGCTGTCGAACGACCTGTTCTTCTTTTGCCGGTACCCGAAAAAGTCGAAGTCAGTGCACCGGTGCCCGATTATCCGCCCCTGCTGTTCCGGCACAAGGGCGTGGTGCATGAGATCGTGAGCGCCGATGGACCTGAACGCATCGAGCAGGAATGGTGGTTACAGGAAGGCATTGCGCGTGATTATTATATCGTGGAAGACAAAGCGGGGCAGCGTTACTGGCTATTCCGGTCGGGTCATTACCAACCGGGCAGCCGGCCCGACTGGTACCTGCACGGTTATTTCGCTTAATCAGATTCAATCGTCATGTCGTATTGTGAACTGCAGGTCACCAGCAATTTCAGCTTTCTCCGGGGAGCTTCACATCCCGAAGAACTGGTGGAAACAGCGGCGGGGTTGGGGTACGGGGCGCTTGCCATCACTGACCGGAACTCCCTGGCGGGCATTGTGCGGGCGCATATGGCTGCGAAAAAAAACGGGTTGCGGTTGTTGCCGGCTTGCCGGCTGGACCTGCAGGATGCACCCTCCGTGCTGGCTTACCCGGTGAACAAAGCGGGGTACACTCGTTTGTGCGGCTTATTGAGTACAGGCAACCTGCGTACCGAAAAAGGAGCTTGCCTGCTCTATCGCCGCGACCTGGAAGAAGCGAATGCCGATATCCAGTTTGCCCTCGTGCCACCGGAGCAGTTTTCGGCGGCGTACGATTTTGCGCCTGCCTTTTATAAGGCGGCAGCTTATTTCAGGGAACTGCTGGATGATCGTCTTTCGCTGCTGGCGACCTGTAGCTACGAAGGCCAGGATGCGAAAAGATTGTTTCGCCTGGCAGCACTTTCACAAAAGACCGGCTCGCCCCTCCTGGCCAGCAACGATGTTTATTACCATGTACCCGAACGAAGACAGTTGCAGGATGTGCTGACCTGTGTACGCGAGAAAACCACCATCCAGCAGGCAGGTTACCTGTTGCATCGCAATGCCGAACGACATCTCAAGGCAATTGATGAAATGCAACGATTGTTTCAACATTACCCCGCTGCCCTGATCCGTTCGCTGGAGCTGGAGGATATCTGCCGGTTTTCGCTCGACAGCCTGGAATATGTATATCCCGAAGAGGTCAAACACCCTGACCGTACCGCCCAGCAGGAGCTGGCAGAACTCACCTGGATCGGCGCAAAGGAACGGTTCCCTGAAAACATTCCCGACAAGGTTCGCCAGGCGCTGGAGAAGGAATTGCATTTCGTGGAGGAGAAGAACTATGCTTCTTATTTCCTTACCGTATATGATATTGTACGTTTTGCCCGCTCGCAAAACATCCTTTGCCAGGGGCGTGGTTCGGCTGCCAATTCAAGCATCTGTTATTGTCTCGGTATTACGTCGGTGGATCCCAGCGAATTTGACTTGCTTTTTGAACGCTTTGTTTCTTCCGCCCGCGATGAACCACCCGACATCGATGTGGATTTTGAACACGAGCGGCGCGAAGAAGTGATCCAGTATATCTATAACAAGTATGGGCGCGACCGGGCGGCCATCGTGGCGACTGTTACCGAACTGCACCAGAAAGGCGCCATCCGCGATGTGGGTAAGGCCATGGGGTTGTCGATCGATACCATCAACCGGCTGTCCGAAAATATGCGGCATCATTCATACGAATGGCTGGAAGAAAAAAAAGCATATGCACAAGAACGTGCCCCGCAAGATCCCTACCTGTGCAAAGTGCTGGAGCTGACCCGGCAGATGATGGGTTTTCCGCGCCAGCTCGGGCAACATACCGGAGGCTTCGTCATCAGCCAGCATCCGCTCACGGAACTATGCCCCATCCTGAATGCCCGCATGGAGAACCGTACCTGCATAGAATGGAACAAAGACGATATCGAAGACCTGCGGTTTATGAAAGTGGATGTGCTGGGGCTGGGTATGCTGACCTGTCTCCGCAAAGCATTTGAGCTGGCGAAGAAATATTATAACCTCGACTGGACGCTGGCCGGTATCCCGCAAAACGAAAAAGAAGTATATGATATGATCAGTCGCGCCGACACGCTCGGTGTTTTCCAGATCGAAAGCCGTGCCCAGCAGACGATGTTACCCCGGTTGAAACCGAAAGAATTTTACGACCTGGTGATAGAAGTGGCCATTGTGCGGCCGGGACCGATCCAGGGCGATATGGTGCATCCCTATTTGCGTCGCCGCAATGGCGAAGAGCCGGTAGAGTATCCCTCCCCTGAACTGGAGGCTATCTTGAAACGAACCCTGGGCGTGCCTCTTTTCCAGGAGCAGGCCATGAAGATCGCCATTGACGCAGCCGGTTTTACCCCCGCCGAAGCCGATGGCCTGCGCCGCAGCATGGCTACTTTCAAGGCCAAGGGCAAGGTCAATGATTTTGAAACCAAGCTGATCGATGGCATGCTTGCCAAAGGATATACCGAAGAATTTGCCAAAAGAATATTCCGCCAGCTTGAAGGTTTCGGCAGCTATGGCTTTCCCGAATCGCATGCCGTCAGCTTTGCGCTGCTGGTATATGTATCGTCGTGGATCAAGTGTTTTTATCCGGATATTTTCGCCACGGCATTGCTCAACAGTATGCCCATGGGCTTTTACCAGCCCGCACAGATCATCAACGATGCGGTGAAGCACGGGGTGGAAGTACGACCCGTTGATATCAATTTCTCCGATTGGGATAATGTGCTGGAAGAAGGAGCGGGAAAGCATAAAGCCATCCGCCTCGGCTTCCGGCAGGTAAAGGGACTTAAGGAAGAGGAGGTGCAGGTGCTCATGAACAAGCGGGGGCAGGGATACCGGTCAATGAACCAGCTTTGGGAGGCGACCCGGTTATCTGCGCTTACGCTGGAGAAAATGGCCGATGCCGATGCTTTCCGGTCCATTGGCCTCGACCGCCGTAAAGCCCTTTGGGAGATTGCAGCATATAACGATCGCCCCATCGCTCTTTTCCGGGAGCAGCCTGTCGCATTGCCCTATGAAAAAAACATACAACTCCCCCTGCTCACCGAAGCGGAGAATGTGGTGCTCGATTATGCCGCTACTTCCCTCACCGTGCGGGCCCATCCTTTGTCGTTCATCCGTGACCAGTTGACCAGTTTGCACGTTCTCGCCGCCGCCGATCTTAAAAAGGCAAAAGACGGCGACAATGTACGGGTGGCGGGACTCATTCTTGTTCGCCAACGTCCCGGTACCGCCTCGGGTATTTGCTTCATTACGCTCGAAGATGAAACCGGCTTCAGTAACCTGGTGGTATTTGCCCCGCTTTTTGAAGCTTTCCGCAAGCCCATTCTCCAGTCCAAGCTGCTCATGGTGGAAGGCAAGCTTCAGGTAGAAGGGGCCGTCATCCATGTTATTGTACAGAAATGTTACAATCTTAATGGGTTGTTGAAGAGGTTAACCATGGTGGAAAGCGTGCCGACGCTGACTGTGTCGCGCGATTTTAAATAGCGTATGATTTACCCGTCGGGTGCCACCCGACGGGTAAAGAAAATCATTTTCCTATCCTGTACAATTTCCCGCCATCCGTCACCGCATACAAAGCGCCATCCTTCCCCTCGGTAATATCGCGGAACCGCTGCTTTTCATCCTCCAGCAAACGTTCTTCACCCACCACCTTGTTGTTCCTGATCTGCAGGCGGGTGATCTGGGTGCTGCTGAGACCGCAGATAAAAAGATTGTTCTTCCATTCAGGGATCGCGTTGCCAGTATAAAAGACCATACCGCTGGGAGAGATCACGGGGTCCCAGTAATACACCGGTTGTTCAAGGCCCGCTTTCTGCTGGATGCCGTCACCTACTTTCGGGCCCGCATATTCGATGCCATAGGTGATGGTGGGCCAGCCGTAATTTTTGCCTTTACGGATATGGTTCAGCTCATCACCGCCCCGGGGGCCGAATTCGGCTTCCCACAGGTCGCCCGTAACCGGATCCCAGGCCAGGCTTTGCACATTGCGATGACCATACGACCATATTTCGGCCCGCGCATTTTTTTGCCCTGCGAAGGGATTGCCCGGCGCCGCCTTCCCGTCTTTGGTGATCCGTATAATTTTGCCAAGCGCCGCCTGCAGCGATTGGGCCAGCGGCCGGGTTTCCAGGTCTGATCTTTCACCCGTGCTCACTACCAGGTAGCCCTGCTTGTCGAACAATATCCGTCCGCCGTAGTGCAGGCTGCTGTTATGCGCAGGGGTGGCTTCGTAAATAACGGTAGCGCCCTCGATCGATTTTTCGTCGGCCGACAACTTTCCTTTGGCGACAGCCGTCAGGTTGCCGTTGGGCTTTTTGTTGGAAAACACCCAGTATATCATCCGGTTAGTGGAAAATGCCGGGTCAAGCGTCAGCCCCAGCAAACCACCCTGGCCAGCGGCATTCACCTCGGGAATACCGGTTATGGGAGCAGATAATTTACCGTCGGTTCCGGCGATGCGCATATCGCCTTTTTTCTCCGTGATCAGGAACCGCCCGTCGGGCAGGGATACAATACCCCAGGGGCCCGCCAGATCGCCGGTCAAAACGGTTGCTTTATACGGCGTTTTCGTAACCAGTACGTTGCCGATCCGCGTTTGCCCCGCAAAAGCAGGTTTATAATTGGTATTGGGTGCCATTGTTTCAACGCCGCCGGTATCTGCCACCGCTGCTTCTGGAGGTGTGGCGGCGATATGGGCGAATGGTTCGGCGGGAAGCATGTAATAGACGCCGAGCAGCACCGCCGTCGCCGCAATGCCCAGTATAGTCCATTTTTTTTGCAGTAAATTTTTCATGGTAATTATATCTAATCTAAAAAATCATACCAGCCAAAGGCGTCCGTTCATCTCACAGTAACCCTTACACGAAGCAAGGTTGGCACGACCGTTCGTTAACGGGGCAAATAAAAATACGAAAAAACGGCACAACTGTTAGATTTGCCGGTAAAGAAACCCATTGGCATGATCATTTTGCGCAGCCTGTTTGCAGGCCTTCTTTTGTTTATCAATATGTGCACTGTTTCCGCTCAACTCGCTCCTAACCCGGTCATCGCGCACCGCGGCGCCTGGAAGAAAAGCGGTTTGCCCGAAAACTCGATCGCTTCCTTACGAGAAGCCATTCGCCTCGGCTGTTATGGTTCCGAGTTTGATGTGCATCTTACCAAAGACGATGTTATCGTTGTGAACCACGATGACGCATTTTTCGGCGTCAATATCGCCGGCGCTACCTATGAGGAGCTCCTGGCAAAAAAACATATAAACGGCGAATCCATTCCTACCGCCGAAGCCTATCTCCGGGAAGGCATGAAGCAAAAGCGCACAAAGCTGATCTATGAGATCAAGGCTTCTACCGCGGGCAAGGAGCGTACGCTGGAGCTTACCCGCCGTTCGGTGGCGCTCGTCAAAAAATTAAAAGCGGAGAAACTGGTTGAATATATCTCTTTCGATTATGACGCCTGCCTGCTTGTGCACCAACTCAATCCCCGGGCAAAAGTCTCTTACCTGACGGGTGATAAGTCGCCCGAACAGTTACAGGCCGATGGACTCTCGGGACTCGACTATCACTTCAGTGTTTTTGAAAAGGAGCCCGGCTGGCTGGCAGATGCGCTGAAGCGAAAGCTTATTACCAATGCATGGACGGTGAACGAAGCGGCGATCATGCAGAAGCTGCTCGACCAGCATATAGGTTTTATTACTACCAATGAACCGGAACTGTTGTTCTCATTACTGAAAGAGAAAAAAAGATAACGACAGCGAACGGGCTGACTAAGCAAGCCGGCCGATTCCTGCTTGTTTACAATAATACGGGCTGACCGGTGCGTACCGACTGATCACAGGCAAAGGCAATGCGCAGGCTGTTCACGGCGTCGTCGATATGATCGGTCAGGTCGCGGTCGTTGCTGATCGCATCCAGGAAAAACAATTGCTCCCGGCGGCAAAGCTCCAGGTGGCCGGGTTCATCGGCCAGGTCGATCCATTCGTCGGGCTCCAGGAACTCATTATCGGGCCCGATGGCCGCTTTGTGCCAGCGCAACGATTCGGTTTGCGTATGTACATCAACGGTAGCCGACATGCCTGTTGCCGCTGCTTTTTTGGCAACGATCGATACCGATCCTTTCGGCCCGATAACATCCTTCACAAAAAAGGCTGTTTCGCTGATCATTGGTCCCCAGCCCGCTTCGTACCAGCCTACCGAGCCGTCTTCAAATTTTATCTGCAGCTGCCCGTAGTTATAGTTCCCTTCGGGAATATCATCGGTCAAACGGGCGCCGATCGCCTGTACCTGCACCGGCCTGCTGCGCACCATCTGGCACATGACATCTATATAATGCACTCCGCAGTCGACGATAGGGCTGAGGCTGGCCATGAGGTTGCGGTGCACGTTCCACATATAGCCGTGGCTTTGCTGGTTGAGGTTCATGCGCATCACCAGCGGCTTGCCCAGTTGCTGCGCCACCTCGATGAATTTTTGCCACGACGGATGCTGGCGTAATATATAACCGACCACGAGCTTAACGCCGGCTTCACGCGCCGCGGCGGCCACCCCTTCGGCGCCTACCACCGTATCTGCCAGGGGCTTTTCGATAAAAACATGGCAGCCTTTTGCGATGGCCAACAGCGCATAACTCTCATGCGTATCGGGATAGGTGGAAATGCAGACGGCATCGGGATTTGTGGCGGCTAACGCCGATGCATAATCGCTGAACAGGGGATATCCGCCACCGAGCGTTTCGTTGAGCTTTTCCTTGCTGCCGCCGCGCGATACGATGCCGCATATCTCGAAAGCGTCTTCACGGTGATAAACGGTGGCATGCGCGGCGCCCATATTGCCGCAACCGACCACCAGTACACGGATGGGTTTGTCAGATCTGGTCATGGCTATTTATTCAACAGCGGTTTTACTTTTTCCAGTTGCCTGCTGGCGGGTGTGGAAGCCAGCGACGCGATGGTAAAACCGGCCAGGCTTTTGTCGAGCTCGGCCAGTTCATTCCGGTTGTTTTTCGATGTGTACAGTTTTCGCAGGAACCGGATCTTTTCATAATCCTGGATGCCCTCGATCATTTTCTCGAAACGGATGGAGCTGAGCGGGCCGGGATATACCTGGTAGGTATCGCCCGCCGGCCAGGCAGTGAACCGGCTGTCGGTCAGCGGACTGCGTGTCCAACTGTTGAATGCCCACCGCAGGTAGCCATCGAGCCCCTGGGCGGCCGTGTACCAGCCCATCCATACGTGCTCGTCGGGCGGAGAGAACGTAAACCCGTTGGGGTATTTTTCCGTGCAGCAGGTGTACCAGGTGCTGAGTTTTCCTTCGGCGCGGCGGCGTTGCTGCACTTCCGGCGGAAAATGCTGGGCCGATGCCAGGCAATAGTCAAAAATGTCTTTTTCAATTTCGGGATGATAGTCGCCCGCCAGGGTCACTTTCCACGCCGGGTCGACCTTCTTCAGCAGGCCGATGACTGCTTTCATTGCATCCATCGGGCGTTCATCCATCGCAATGGCCGTCATGTTAAACCAGCCTTTTTCTTTCAGGTGCCGGGTAAAATCTGTCAGCATGGGCGTCCAGAAGCGGTTGTAAGCATCGGTGCCGATGGCTTCGGTAAAAACGGTATCGCGCCCGGTGCTTTCGTCGAAGTAATTGAAGGCGACCTTCCAGGGAACCATGCTATAGCAGTGGATCCATTTATTGATGCCGCAGTCCATCGTAAACTGCACATACTTGTCAAAGAGGCTGTAATCGAAAGACCAGGCGCCATCTTTCTTCCTGGTCCATTGAATAAGGCTGGGATAGTCGTCGTAGGTCTGGTGTCCCCACGGTTCGTTAACGATGGAGGCGGTGATGGCTTTCTGCCCTGCGGCGGCCAGCATCTGGTAATAAGGCTTCATTGCTTTAAAATGTGCATCAGACCAAAGTTTGGTTTTGTGCACACGGGCGATGGCGGCTGGATGCTGCCAGAGGTCCAGTTGGTACGACCAGTCGGCAGGGTCGGGCAAGCTGCGGCCCAGCACCGTCAGGGTTACCGGCAGCATCAGGGGCTTGTCGGCTGCCACCAGCACAAATCCTTTGTAGATTCCGGCGGGTGTTTCGGGTTTTACCCGGAGACTTATCCATACCGGTTGCACGCTGTCGGCGCCCAGGCGAACGAATTTCGCTTTGGTGTCGATCAGGTCGGCAACCTGCGAAGAATCGAAATCAGCCGGTTTACGGTAGCCGCATCCGTCGCGGAACTCATCGGTCCATACCGGCCTCACCTGTCCCACCGAAATATCTTCCTGCGAGATCACCCGGCCATTGTCGTCGCTCAAGGCCGTTCCCATGACGACCATGCCCGACCGGGCTTTCCGGCTCCACAGCAGCAACTGCGTATGCACCCGTTCTCCCTTCCAGGCCGTGGGCGCCCACGACCCGGCGGTATCACCTGCCGGCGGCAGGTCGTAGGCATAGCGCGTGCTGCTGTTTCCGAAAGCTACCCGGAGCGAGTCGGTTTCCGGCTGCCAGCGGGCTTTCTTTTCTTCCGGCGTCAGGTGTACCGTCGCGGGTTGGGACCGGTCGCTGTTTCGGGAATCCCGGCTGCCCAGCGAGCAGGCAGCCAGTAACAATAAGAGGCTGTATCGCATGTCAACTGTATAAGGAATAAAACTACTGGTTATGCGGCCAAGTTTGCCCTTTTTGACGCAAAGAATTTCGGTGAAATGGTGCGTCTTTTTTCATAAGCGATTCAATGCCAGTTGTATCGACCGGCCTTCTTCCCGGTTGTTGCCCATGAGCACAGCCGCCGATAAAAATAAAAGAGTTTTTTATCTTTTATTTGTCTATTTTTGTGTTTTAAACCAGAAGGGTGTTTTCAAAGACATGTGAATATGCGATCAGGGCGGTCATTTTCATTGCCCAGCAGACCCGGGAGGGCGGCCGGGTGAGCATTAAAGACGTGGCCAGGGGCATTGACTCACCCGAGCATTTCATTGCGAAGATTTTGCAGGAGCTGAGCCGTAAGGGGCTGGTGCAATCGGCCAAGGGGCCTACCGGCGGCTTTTACCTCGATCACGCCTCTTTGCAGCAATCGCTGGCTGATTTTGTGCGGGCGATCGACGGCGACCGGGTTTTCTCGGGCTGCGGGCTGGGCCTGAAGCAATGTTCCGAATCGCATCCATGCCCCATTCATCACCAGTTCAAGTCGATACGCAACCAGTTGATGGTAATGCTGGAAACCACGCAGATCGGCGGCTTTACCCGTGAGCTGGAAGCGAAGATGGCCTTCTTAAAACAGTAATTTTTTTACGTCAATAAAAGACAAAAAAGTATTTCATAGCGCAAAACGAAACTGTTCCGCATGGCGAAGGCAGATATTCAACATATAGAAGACATTCAATTGCTGGTAAATACCTTTTACGGCGATGTGCAGAAGAACCCGCTGCTTGGTCCCGTTTTCGACGGTATTATCGGCGACCGCTGGCCGGAGCACCTGGAGAAGATGTACCGCTTCTGGCAAACGGTATTGCTGGGAGAGCACACCTATTTCGGAAGCCCGTTCCCCCCGCATGCGCAGATGCCGATCACAAAAACGCATTTCGATACCTGGCTGGGCATCTGGCACCAGACCGTCGATGCGTTGTTTGCCGGCGAAAAAGCCGATGAAGCCAAATGGCGGGGCGACAAGATGGCCGTCATGTTCCAACTGAAGCTCGACGCCCTCGGCAACAGTAAAATGCGCCCGCTGATCTGAATTCAACCACTAAAACATATCATCATGCCTGCTATCAGTGAATATACAATCGGCGAAATTACCGCCAGGGACTACCGCGCCGCCGGTGTATTTGAGAAATTCGGCCTCGATTTTTGCTGCAAGGGCGACCGGACCATCGAGGAAGCCTGTAAAGCAGACGGGCTGGACGCGGCCGTGGTATATGCCGCTCTCGACCACCTCGGCCGGCAGGGAGGCGATGAGCAGATCGCGTTCAATGAATGGCCACTCGACCTGCTTGCCGACTACATTGAAAAGAAACACCACCGTTACGTAAGCAGCCAGGTTCCTTTGCTGGAAACCCTGCTGGAAAAGATCTGTCGTGTGCATGGAAAGAACCACGAAGAGCTGCTGGATATCCGCCGGCTTTTCCAGGAGTCGGCCGGCGAATTGCTGAGCCATATGCGCAAGGAAGAAAATATCCTGTTCCCCTTTATACGGAAAATGGCGGTGGCGCAACAGAACGGCACCGGGGTGGATGCCGTGCCTTTCGGTACTGTAGGCAATCCTATTTCGATGATGATGGCCGAGCACGATATGGAAGGGGAGCGTTTCAGGCAGATAGCAGCCTTGTCGAACAATTACACCGTGCCGGCCGACGGCTGCACTACTTACCAGGTCGCTTTTGCCACCCTGAAAGCGTTTGAGCAAGACCTGCACCGCCATATTCACCTGGAGAACAATATTCTTTTTCCCAAGGCCATTTTACTGGAAAAAGCACTCCGCCAGGCCATCTAAGGCGACTGTATGCAGATCGATTACGACATACTGGTAACTTACGGGGGCATTACCCGGAAATACGATAAAGGAGCAATTGTTTTTTGGGAAGGTGATGCCCCTCTTTACTTCTACCAGATAGTGGAAGGTTCTGTAAAAATGTTCTCCACCAACAGCGAGGGAAAAGACCTGATCCAGGGCACTTTCGCAGCAGGAGACAGTTTTGGCGAGCCGCCGCTTTTTATCAATAAAAATTATCCTGCCACGGCGCAGACCTCCAGCCCGGCGGTTATCGTACGTTTATCGAAAGAAAGGTTGCTGAACATTTTGCACGATTATCCCGAGATGCAGACAACCATGCTGTATATGTTTGCCGAGCGGATCTATAACAAGGCACATTCAACGCAAATATGGCATTGTAAAACTGCCGAAGAAAAGATCACCCGCCTTTTGCGGCATATGAAGGGCAATGCACAACGTCAGCCTGTTTTAATCAATAAAACCCGCCAGGAAATAGCCGATCTCACCGGTCTGCGGGTGGAAACCGTGATCCGTACCCTGCTGAAAATGGAGCGTGACCAAAAAGTGAAAATTGTGGATCATAAGATTTATTACTGATGAATACATTGGAAAAACCTTTCCGGGGCTGGTTCCGGACCGGACTGTTCAGCTTAGCCATCGTGGCGCTGTTCGGCAGCCTGATGCGGTATAAGATAGCGTTCGATTTTCCTTATTTCGACCAGAAAAACCTGCTGCATGCACAT